>JAQXIM010000042.1 GCA_029007785.1 Clostridiales bacterium
GGGTCTTAGCTCAGCTGGGAGAGCATCTGCCTTACAAGCAGAGGGTCATAGGTTCGAGCCCTATAGGCCCCACTTTTATGGCGGAGTAGCTCAGGTGGCTAGAGCATGCGGTTCATACCCGCCGTGTCAGGAGTTCAAATCTCTTCTCCGCTATTTTCTTTGAAAATTGAACAAAGAACAAAAGGGGTCTTAGCTCAGCTGGGAGAGCATCTGCCTTACAAGCAGAGGGTCATAGGTTCGAGCCCTATAGGCCCCACTTTTATGGCGGAGTAGCTCAGTTGGCTAGAGCATGCGGTTCATACCCGCAGTGTCAGGAGTTCAAATCTCTTCTCCGCTATTTTTTTATTTCTGAAATACTACTTCATAACAATAAAGCCGCAGATTCTGCGGCTTTATTGTTTCTGGGAGAAAGAAAAAAATGGATAAATTTTTTTGATACTGCTGGGCTTTGGCTTTTCGAGTATTCTTTCAAAGATGAGTCCCAGAAGAAACCAGGCAGGGAAAAAATCAAGTCGGATGACTCCCCGGATATTCCACTTTGCCTCACTGTAATCCCAGGGACAGATATTTCTCTTTTTGAGCCAGGATCCGCTGATGAATTCAACCAGAAAGATACAGCAGCTGTATATAGTCCCTCGAAACCAGAAAGATTTTTTTCGAAGAAGAGAAACCAGAGGACTCATGAAAGCAGCAAAGGCATAGATAGGAAACATCAGAATGGAAGTATTTCCCATAAAGGGAGTTTGATTGGCAGTAAACAGTCGGCCCAGACCGGTCAGGATGATTTCCCAGCACCATCCAAGAACTCCGCAGCGAAAATAATTCTTAATCAAGAAAATCTCCTTCCTCTTTGTGATGAAAATAGTCCGTTAAAAAGCTTCAAGGTATTGTTGCCAACACCTTTTGTTAAGTAGAAAAAGTATGTCCCTGCAGTCATAGAATTATTCATTTGAGGAAATTGTGAAAATGTAATACAAAACCTTGAAAAAAAGGAACGCTTGAACCTTCACTTCAGAGAAAAGAAGACAGGGTGTAATTTACTCTTACAAATACCAGAAAAAGAGTCGGAAAGTCAGGAATATTATGGAAGCTGGACAAGGATTCTTCCCTGTGATATACTACTGTTTTGTGAATAATACATAGCCACGGCCATTTGGTCCGGTGGGAGGAATATATGAATCAGGATATGAAAAAAGACAGTATCATAAAACTGGATCAGGAATTGATACAGTTATTTTGCAAACGATGGAAGCTGATTGATGCCATGACAGACGGCTGTCGGAAAGAGGAAAAGAACGGTTCTTCCGGAAATCATTGGGTGGAATCCTCTTTTTATACATCAGAGGAAGAGGAAAAACTATTAATGAATTCCGCCGCAGGTGAGGAAGATGAGTTTTCCAGGGCTGCTGTAAAGGAGATTTTGGATCAGATTATGACAGTGACGAGAAAGCGTCAGTATGCACGTCTGGGAGGAAGCGTGGACTGCAGTCTCCAGCCTGTAGATGTTCTTCCGACGGATCAGGCCCGGGTTGTATTTCAGGGAGTAGAAGGTGCATACAGTCATCAGGCAACGCGCCTGTTCTTTGGTAAAGACGTATCGGCCAGGGCGGTTCCCACCTTTGAATCGGCGGTGGCTGCCATTGCTGGCGGTGAGGCAGATTATGCTGTGCTTCCCATTGAAAATACAACCGGCGGAGCGATCGGTGATGTACTGGATCTTCAGATGAAATATGAATGCTATGTGGTGGCGGATTTGAATTTGCCTATTCAGCATGCCCTTCTGGGTGTTCCAGGAAGCTCTCTGGATCAGGTTAAGACCGTATTTTCCCATCCTCAGGGACTGATCCAGTGCAGGGATTATCTGGAAAAACATCCAGGATGGGAGCGGATTGCACTCAGCAATACGGCAGTCAGTGCCAAGAAGGTTCTGGAAGACGGTGACTGTCATCAGGCCGCCATTGCCAGCGAAGTGGCCGGAGAATTATATGGACTCGAGATTCTGGATAAGGGGATTTCAGATAATCTCCGGAACACCACCAGATTCATTGTGGCAACCGGAAAAAAAATATACCGAAAAGATGCAGGTAAGGTGAGTTTGTGTTTTGAGTGCCGTCACTCGACAGGAACCTTGTATCATTTGCTGTCCAACTTTACTTTCAACGGTCTGAATATGACAAAGATTGAGTCCAGACCCATACCGGAACGGAATTTTGAATATCGTTTTTTTGTGGAATTTGAAGGAAATCTTCAGGACCCGGCCGTACAGAATGCTCTCAGCGGAGTTCAGCGAGAGGCTTTGATCTGCCGTATTCTTGGGAATTTTTAAGACAAAGGAGATTAGACTATGCGAAATCAACAGATGTATATTTATCGTGATTTTGAGTATCAGGATATTTTTGAACATATGCGTGAGCTGATGTGCGGAAAGAGAGATTCTCTTTATGAAACCATCAACGGATTGGTGGAAATGGCTGTTCATTATGGATTTGAAGGAAATATCTGGCATAATTTCCTGGCCTATATTCTGGCAAACCATGAAAATGCTTTCAGTACATCCTGTGAAGTGATTGGAAAAGTGGAAGGCAGCATCAACGAACTCGTACTTCATGATTTTCGGATTTTTCTGGATCTTTTCCGTTACGATCTGGAAGAACTGGATCGTGAACTGGGAGTAAAGGAATTTGCTGTTCTCAAGAATTATCAGGGCGTTCATGCAAACAGCCGTGTTTATAATCAGAGAGTTCATGACCGTATTGAAGAACTGGCCATTCGCCTCAGCGAAGCAGCCGATGAGAATGAGTTTCTGGATTATGTGACAGCATTCTACGGAGAATTTGGTGTAGGAAAGTTTGGACTGCACAAAGCCTTTAAAGTGGACAATGTGGATGGTGAAGTAAAGATTCTTCCGATTACCAAGACAGAGCATGTAAATCTCGATGATCTGGTTGGTTATGAAATTCAGAAGAAAAAACTGGTGGAAAATACGGAAGCATTTGTTCAGGGAAAGAAAGCCAATAACTGTCTTCTCTTTGGTGATGCAGGAACCGGTAAGTCTTCGAGCATCAAAGCTATCATGAATACATACTATGATCAGGGACTGCGGCTGATTGAGGTATATAAGCATCAGTTTAAAGATTTGACCTCTGTTATTTCCCAGATTAAGAATCGAAATTATAAGTTTATCATTTATATGGATGATCTTTCTTTTGAAGATTTTGAAATTGAATACAAGTATCTGAAGGCAATTATTGAGGGCGGTATGGAGAGGAAACCTGACAACGTACTGATTTATGCCACTTCGAATCGCCGTCATCTTGTCCGCGAAAAATTCAGCGATAAGCGTGAGGCAATGGATGATCTGCACAGCTCTGATACGGTTCAGGAGAAGCTTTCCCTGTCGGCCCGTTTTGGTGTTACCATTTATTTTGGTATGCCGGGCAAAAAGGAATTCCAGAACATTGTTAAGACTCTGGCATCCCGCAATGATATCAACATGAGTGAAGAAGAACTTCTTCTGGAAGCAAACAAATGGGAGCTTCAGCATGGAGGAATGTCCGGCCGCACTGCCTCTCAGTTTATTACTCATTTGCTTGGAACGAAAAATGATACGGAATAAAAGATATACCGTTTAAAAACGAGAAATATGGTGACAATTTCCATAGGAGGAATATTCTATGGGAATTGTCATTTTTCGTTCTATGGGGGAACGTCCTCTGCCGGAGGAAGAAATGGACAGAATCAATCTGGCAGAGAATGAAGAGGTCCGGCGAATTGTCTGTCGGGCAGTGAACCATCATACGATGGATGCCGATTTACGCAGTTATCCAATGGATCAGGCTGCCGGCAGTTATCCAATGGAACAGGCTTCCTGCCGTCATCCGGAGGAAAGTCTTTCCAGCCATCGTATGAAGGAAGAGGCAGCCCGGTTAAAAGAAAAAAAATCGGGTTCTGATGGGGAGGCATGGGATTGAAGAGGGCAGCCATCTATGTTCGTGTGTCTACCGAGGCTCAGCGGGAGGAAGGATATTCCATCGGAGCCCAAAAGGAGGCGTTGGAGGCCTATTGTGTTTCCCGGAGTATTCGACCTTATGAGTTTTATGTGGACGGAGGTTTTTCCGGAAGCAATCTGAAGCGTCCTGCCATGGAACGGATGGTGGAGGATATCTGCAGGGATGAGATCAGTCATGTTTTGGTATATAAGCTGGATCGTTTATCCAGGAGTCAGAAAGATACCCTCCATTTGATTGAAGATATTTTCAATCCCCACCAGGTTACCTTTATTTCATTGAATGAAAGTATGGATACGGGAACCCCCATGGGGCGGCTGATGTTGGGAATTCTGTCTGCCTTTGCCCAACTGGAACGGGAAAATATTCGGGAACGAACCAGAATGGGAATGCAGGAAAGAGTGAGGGAAGGATACTGGATGGGAGGAGGAAAGATTCCCTTTGGCTACGATTATGACAGGAAGAAAGGGATTCTCGTTCCAAATAAAGATGCAGAGACGGTGAGGAATATGTATCTATGGTATTTGGAGGGGTACTCGCCGCAGAATATTGCAGATATGACAGGTCTTCGTTATGATCGTCAGGTAGTACAGATTTTGAACCGAAGAACCAACCTGGGTGTGATTTGCTACAACGGAAAGGAGTATCCCGGCAGACATGAACCAATTGTGGAACCGGAACTCTTTGATGCTGTGGCTCTGGAAATGGAACGGCGTTCGGATAAAAATCAGCATATGGCAGTACATCTTTTAACTGGCCTGCTCCGCTGCGGTTATTGCGGAGCAGGAATGAGATACCAGAAATGGGGAAAGAAAGGTCATAAGCTGGTGTGTTATTCCCATCAAAAAACAAAGGCTTATCTGATAAAAGATCCGGAATGTCCCCAGGAACCGGTCTGGAGCTTTGAAATAGAAGAGGCGGTGATCCGGGATCTGTTTCACTTTCGATTGGAAATGGAGGTAAATGAGGGACAGGCTTCGCCGTCGGCAGAAAAGGAACTGGAGGAACGATGTCGGAAGGTAAATCGGAAACTGGAACGGCTTTATCAGCTTTACGGGGAAGCAGAAGTTTCCGGTGAACAGGATGAGGCTTTGAGGAAGACCATAGAAACAGCGCGCCGGGAGAGAGAAATGGCAGAAAAGAAGCTGGAAATGGAAAAGAAGAGACAATCCATTTCCATGGGCAGAAAACAGATGGAGGGAAAGCTCCATCGTTTGTCTGACGTCTGGAATGATATGTCTCTTCTTGAAAAACGAATGATTCTGTTGTCCTGCCTGGAAGAAGTGGAGGTTCGGGGAGGGCAGGTGACTCTCCGGTATCGTGATTTCCTTTCCGGAAATCAGAAGGAAACGTGAGATAGGTCCATTTCGATTTATTCATCCAGCTTCTGAAGATCCTGGACCCGTTCCGGCTCCGCCATGAGGGAGTAATTGGTGTGATAAATGACGAAGCCAGGTTTTGTACCGGCAGGCTTCTTAACAAATTTTCTCTGAATATAATCGATTTCCACCTTGGCAGAATTGCGCTCACTGGAATAGTAGGCGGCCAGGGCTCCGGCTTCTTCAAACGTTCTGTCCGGCATTTCTTTTCCCTCTGTTTTTACCACAACATGAGAACCGGGAATGCCTTTGGCATGGAACCACCAGTCGCCGCCATTGGCAAACTGGAAGGTGAGCTCTTCGTTCTGCAGATTATTCTTGCCGATATAAATATGGAATCCATCACTGGAAAGATAATGGAAGGGACGGCTTGTGATCTTCTGCTTTTTCCTGGAAGGTGTACCGTGGCGTCGGATATAGCCGGCTTCCTGGAGCTCCGTTTTAATCTGAATGAGATCTTCTTCCTGTAGTGCGATTTCCAAAGCAACCTGGACGGAACGAAGATGTTCAATTTCTGCCTTGGTTTCTTCCAGAAGGGAAATCAGTGCTTCATGGGTACGCTTCAGTTTGTTGTATCGCTCGAAATATTTCTGGGCATTTTCCTGAACGGTCAGCGTCGGATCCAGAGGAATGGTGATTTCTTCGTTGTTTTCATAGAAATTGGGAGCGGTAAGGGATTTTGCGCCCGGTTCCAGTCCGTAACCGTAGGTTTGGATCAATTCTCCCCATACACGGTATTTTTCCCTTTTTTCCGTGCTTTTCTGCTGTTTTATCTGTAGATCGTATTTTTTGCAGTCACGTTCCAGGGTGGTCTGTACAATTTTTCTCAGATCCACGGATTTCTGGCGGATACGGGAAACCGTATTCTTTTCTGCATAGTAATTCTCCAGAACCTGACTGATATCGGAATAGATTTTCTGCTGAGATTCATCGTAGAGTTCCAGGGAGAGTGCGGAAAACTCCACCGGTTCCTTATTTTGGTAAACAATCCGGGGAGAGAATTCACCGTTTTTTACATCTTCCATCATCAGCGTGAAAGTGCGGAACAGATGAAGCTTCTCAAATTCTTCCAGGGCCTGCATGGGACGTCCCGATTCGACGTGGGAACGCTCACAGACTTCTTCTGCCATCAGGGGGCTGATTCCGGTCAGACTGGAATAAATGGCTTTGGATACGTTCATGGGCTTTATGCATACCTGGTCCAGAAAATCATGTTCCGATAGATCCAGAGGATTCAGTTTATGAACGGTGTCTGCAATAAAATAAGGCCGTCCCGGAAGAACTTCCCGGACGGAACTGATATTGGCAGAAATGTGTTTGATACTGTCAATAATCGTTTCCTTTTCATCTGTGAAAATAATATTGCTGTATTTGCCCATAAGTTCCACAATCAATTTTTTGCGGCAAAGGTCGCCCATCTCATCCAGGTGTTCAATTTCAATATGAATGATTCGTTCCAATCCGGGCTGGCTGACGTTGAGAATCCTGCCGCCGCCGATATGTTTTCGAAGAAGCATGCAGAAATTGGGAGCAGTAGCCGGATTTTGTTTCTGCTGCTGGGTGAAATAAATCAGCGGCAGGCTGGCTCCGGCTGAAATCAGCAGACGATGCTGGT
>JAQXIM010000043.1 GCA_029007785.1 Clostridiales bacterium
GGAGAAGGCATAAATTCGATAACAGCATCCAGCAGCTTCTGAACACCTTTGTTACGGTAAGCAGAACCGCAGCAAACAGGAATAGCAGTACATTCGCAGGTAGCCTTACGAAGAGCTTTCTTCAGATCTTCTACAGAAGGCTCCTCACCTTCCAGGTAAGCCATCATCAGATCATCATCCAGTTCGCAGATCTTCTCCACCAGCTCGGTGTGATACAGTTCTGCATCATCCTTCATATCATCCGGAATCTCGGTGATGGTGATGTCTTCACCCTTATCATCGTTATAATAGTAAGCCTGCATCTCGAACAGATCGATCAGTCCTTTGAACTCATCTTCCTTGCCGATGGGCAGCTGCAGGCAAATTGCATTTTTACCAAGACGGTTGCGAATCTGATCTACAGCACCGTAGAAGTTTGCACCCAGGATATCCATCTTATTGATGAATGCCATACGGGGTACATTGTAGGTGTCAGCCTGACGCCATACGTTCTCGGACTGAGGTTCTACACCGCCCTTTGCACAAAATACACCAACAGCTCCGTCCAGTACACGCAGAGAACGCTCTACTTCAACGGTAAAGTCAACGTGACCAGGGGTATCAATGATGTTGATACGATGTTCCTTTGCTCCGGGAGCGGGCTTATGCTCTTTCTCCAGAGTCCAGTGGCAAGTGGTCGCTGCAGATGTGATTGTGATACCACGTTCCTGCTCCTGTTCCATCCAGTCCATGGTAGCAGTACCTTCATGAGTATCACCGATTTTATAGTTTACGCCAGTATAGTATAAGATACGCTCGGTCAATGTGGTTTTACCCGCATCGATATGCGCCATAATACCAATGTTTCTGGTTCTCTCCAAAGGATATTCTCTTCCAGCCACAGGTACTTCCTCCTAAACTAAAATCTGTAATGAGCAAATGCCTTGTTGGCTTCTGCCATCTTGTGCATGTCTTCTTTTCTCTTAACAGATGCACCAGTGTTGTTTGCTGCATCCATAATTTCGTTAGCCAGCTTATCCTCCATGGTCTTCTCGCCTCTCTTGCGGGAGAACATGGTCATCCAGCGAAGTGCCAGAGCCTGACGACGGTCAGGTTTTACTTCGATCGGCACCTGGTAGGTTGCACCACCGATACGTTTTGCCTTTACTTCCAAAACAGGCATGATGTTGTTCATAGCCTCTTCGAATACTTCCAGAGCAGGCTTTCCGGACTTCTCCTCAACCTGAGCAAAAGCACCGTAAACGATCTTCTGGGCTACACCTTTTTTACCGTCCAGCATGATGTTGTTGATCAGCTTGGTTACAACCTTGCTGTTATACATAGGATCAGCTAATACGTCTCTTTTCTGGGTATGTCCTTTACGCGGCACGTTTCTTCCCTCCTTAATTATTCACCCTGTGGTTCAGGGCATGTTAAATCATCGGTACTCACATAGCATGGTTTGCCAGGCAAACCATTATACGATATCTCGCTCCTTTACTTATCTCAGTTGATCGGCACCTGCCGCATGAGTCATCAGCAGGGGATATCGTATGAACTCTAAACTGTTCTGTTTCATGTGTTCGAGCCAGGACGAGTATATCTAGAAAGGTTTCTAAAATATGCCTCCATTCCGGGCACTACATAATCAGTTAGAATGTGTTTAAAAGTCAGACTTATTTTTTAGGTCTCTTTGCACCGTATTTGGAACGAGCCTGCTTACGGTTAGCAACACCTGCCGTATCCAAAGTACCACGAATGATGTGATATCTGGTACCAGGCAGATCCTTTACTCTTCCGCCTCTAACGAGAACAACGCTATGCTCCTGAAGGTTGTGACCTTCACCGGGGATGTAGCTGGTTACTTCGATTCCGTTAGAAAGACGTACTCTGGCGATTTTTCTCAGAGCGGAGTTAGGCTTTTTAGGAGTAGCTGTCTTTACAGCGGTGCAAACGCCTCTCTTCTGAGGAGCGGATTCATTGGTCGCTTTTTTGTGCAGAGAGTTATAACCTTTCTGCAGAGCGGGTGCTGTGGACTTTTTCTCACTGGTCTGTCTGCCTTTTCTCACTAACTGGTTGAATGTGGGCATACTTTTCACCTCCTGTATTATTTTCATCCGGCAGCTTGCCGGGCGCGGAATTTTCCGCTGTGTACTGTGTCATTTTTCTCTAAGATATGGTAATAACACTTTTATGCACACACTTTGCTATTATAGCATATTCTTATGGGAAGTCAAGACATATTTTTCTCATTTTTATTTGAGATTATTTCAATATGATTTAAGAAAAAAACCTGATAAATCCGATGTTCTTTCCCCCTTCCCTGTTTCTATTCATAAATTCTGCATATCATTCGATCCATTTCCCCTTTTTTGATGAACCTCATATTATGACGGTTCTGCCCCTTTATTCTGAAATGAGTTACCCGACAAATGAGCATCACTGTCGATTTTTCCAGAAGAAAGGTGTGCCCGCAGGGACTGGCTGCGGGCACGTGAGGGCTATGTATCAACACACAAGTAGTGTTTCAACCAATTATGATTTTTTTGTTAAGAAAATTCCTTCCTTATTAATTCTCATCCTGGAGAGCATCATAACCTTCCTCTCCGGTACGAATCTTGATAACATTTTCTACATTATATACAAAGATCTTACCATCTCCGATATGTCCGGTATACAAAGCTTTCTTAGCTGCTTCAATAACCGTACGTACAGGTACTTTGGAAACAACAATTTCAACCTGTGTCTTCGGCAGCAGATGAGGTTCCACCTCAACGCCTCGATAATATCCGGAGTTACCTTTCTGCAGTCCGCAGCCAAGTACGTTGGTTACAGTCATACCGGTAACACCGATCTCATTCATAGCATTCTTCAGTTCTTCGAATCTGGAAGAATTGGTAATAATCTCAATCTTAGTCATCTTCACATCGGAAGCAACAATCTGGCTGCTGCTCTTAACCTGTACCGGAACTGCGTCATCCATAGAAACCTTTTCAGAATCCTTGCTTCCGCCAAGAACGTTGGGAACTACGCTGCCGGTAAGACCAGCCGTGTTAGGCATAAAGTCTGCATAGGAACTTGCCAGACCGTGTTCCGTAACATCAAGGCCGCGAATTTCTTCTTCGGCACTGGCACGAAGTCCGATGGTCTTATTGATTGCTGTAAATACAACAAACATAACGATGGCTACATAAGCAATAACAACTGCAACACCAAGAATCTGAACTCCCAGGAAATGGAAGCCGCCGCCATACAGCAAGCCAAGTGCCTGACCACTCTCGTCAGTTAAATATTTTGCAAATACACCGGTAAGAATGGTTCCCAATGCTCCGTTCAGTCCGTGTACACCAACAGCACCTACCGGATCATCTACTTTCAGGACTTTATCAATAAATTCAATACCAAATACTACAGTAAAGGCAGAACACAGACCAATGAAGAAAGCACCGAAAGGATCTACTGCGTCACATCCTGCCGTAATGGCAACCAGACCGGCCAGGCTTCCGTTCAGAGTCATGGATACATCGGGCTTGCCGTAACGAATCCAGGTAATAATCATGGTAGCTACGGTAGCAACTGCTGCAGCCAGGTTTGTAGTTACAAAAATATTTCCTGCGCTGGCAATCGACTCATCACCCGTCATAGATACGGTGGAGCATCCGTTAAAACCAAACCAGCAGAACCAGAGAATGAATACGCCGAGAGCACCAAGGGTCAGGCTGTGACCGGGAATCGCACGAGGCTTTCCGTCTTTGGTGTATTTTCCGATTCGCGGTCCAAGAATGGAAGCGCCTACGAAAGCAGCTACACCGCCAACCATGTGAACTGCGGTGGAACCAGCGAAATCATGGAAGCCCATCTGAGCTAACCAACCGCCGCCCCAAATCCAATGACCGGAGATAGGATAAACAACCAGGCTGATAATTGCACTGTAAATGCAGTATGCAGAGAATTTTGTACGCTCTGCCATAGCTCCGGAAACGATGGTAGCTGCTGTAGCACAGAACACTGTCTGGAAAATCAGGAAAGCTGCCAGCGGAACACCTTCCGGAAGTACGGAAGAATAATCTCCCAAAACAAAAGGATCAAAGCCTCCAATCAGAGCACCGCTTCCGCCAAACATAAGGCCAAAGCCAACCAGCCAGAACAAAGGTGTTCCAATGGAGAAGTCCATAAGGTTCTTCATAATAATGTTGCCGGCATTCTTTGCCCGGGTGAAACCAGTTTCTACCATTGCAAATCCAGCCTGCATAAAGAATACCAACGCGGCACCTAAAAGTACCCAAATTGTATTTACCGATGAAAACATATAATATTCCTCCCTCGTCATATTTGATGAAAGGTTCTGCAGTCCCTCTTCATCTTTTGGATGGAACGCTTTCATTCCATCCCTCCGCGGAATATAACTCTTTTTGCCAGTCTTTTTGGGATCTGACAAGTTAAGCAGCCGGCCGCTTAACGCATACCGTTTACATACGGGAACACTTGAAAAAGATTTTTATTTCTTTCTCGGATTCCGTCATCATTGCCTTCATCCGACCATGTCCCACATATGTAAAAAGGCACTACGGGAAATCCCGCAGCGCCTTTGCTAACCTTGATTGCATTATACAGTGATGATCCGGCTTTGTCAATACCAATTCTTAATTTTCTTAATCAAACACCTGTGTCCGTTTTATTTTATTAATCTAGAACTTGCATTTCTTTCATTATCTTTGTCTTCTTTTTACAATTTTCCGATTAATGCTCCGAATACACTCTTCTCCATCTGATTTTTCCTCATCAGAATCATGGAATAACGATAAGATTTTATCTAGTTTCCGTTGGTATCAACCTGTTCTTCACTGTCTTCTTCCTCTTTCTCTTTCGATGGAAACAAAATGCTGAAGAGAAAGAAGCCCGCTGCACTGGCAGCCAGAGAAGGAATCATCGCGTTGGCACTGGATATATAGTTGCTGCTGGTCTGCAGAATCAAAAATACTGCAGTTCCAAGAACCAGGGAAGCAAGACACCCTGCCTGGGACGATTTTTTCCAAAGATGACCCATCAGAAAGGGAACGAAACTGCCGGCCGCCCGAATTGCCATGGAAAAGGCGATGAGAGTCAGAATATTACCTGAATAAATGGCAGTCAAGAAAGAACAAAACATAACAAATACCATGGAAAGCCTTGTAACTGCAATCAGTTTTTTTCCGCTGGCTTCGGGACGGATATGAATCCGATAGATATCACTGCTGAATACAGCCCCTGCCCCCAGAAGAGAGGAATCTGCACTGGACATGGTTGCAGACAGAACACCAGCAAAAAGAATTCCTACTACCACCGACGGCATACTGCTGACGGCCAGAGCCGGCAGTGCGTATCGGGCATTCTGATCCAGTGCATCCATCACGCCGGCATTCAGCCCTCCCATATTATAGAGAGCAATCATAGTAATGCCGAGAATCACCGGAACAAATGAAAATACGATAATGAGAATTCCTGCCAGTCTGGAACCTCGCTTCGCTGATTTTGCGCCGGAAGCCGCATAAATACCGGAAACTACTTCCTGACCCACGGCAAAGGAAGTAAAAAAGAGGACAAAGTAGGCAGTAATCTCATAAGCACCGCCAATTCCACTAAAAAGACTGAACGTCTCAGCCGGCACATGGGCGCAGACAGAACTCCATCCCCCTGCCATATGAAGAGCAAAGGGAATAGCAATACACATTCCTGCCACAATCAGAATCAGCTGAATCAGATCTGTCAAAGCAACACTCCAGAATCCCCCCAAAATCGAATATAAGGATACGATGAAAGCCACCACCAACAAAGAGGTATTGTAATCCATCCCAAGCATAACCTCCAAAATGGCTGCGGAAGCTTTCATCTGGGCAGCTGTCAATCCTACCACGGAAATCAGAGTCAGGATACTGCTGAAAAGGCCCGACAGCTTTCCGTATTCTTTTCGAAAAAACTCCGGTACCGTACGCATTTTTGTTTTTCTCATCCGAGGTGCCAATATGCCCAAAAGCAGGAACGCTGCACCAATGGCAATGACATACCAGACTGCACTCAGCCCCCACTTGGTATAAGTATTTCCTACAACACCCAGAGTACTGCCGCCGCCCAACGCCGTGGCTGCCAGAGTTCCCATGAGAATGATCGGCGTCAGACTTCTTCCTGCGACGATATAGTCTGAAGTGTCTTTTATCTTTCTCGCAGAATAAAAGCCAATTCCCAGTATCAAAATCAGATAGAGCAATACGATGACCAAAACAATTCCGTCCATTTTTTCCTCTCCTGTACCTATTTTTAACTTTTTTCTTTTCGTTTTCCTATCCTGCAAAACAGATCTGTTTCGTTTCCAAAATCTCTGCTTCCGGTCAGGCGTTTCATTTATATTTCCACGCCAAAAGATAAATAAAATCTCCTAAATCAGCTTCATTGTAAAAAAATCCCTCTTGTCTGTCAAGTTATCCCATTCATCTTGCCATCATATTTTGACTTATTATCCGTGCTTCCGGTTTTACATTCCTCAATTCTTATCCGCAACTGCAAAAATCCCTTTTATACCGGTTAGGTATACTGAAAGTGTAAAATTCTGTTTCATACTGAAACTGTAAAATTCCGTTTCAGGGTTGACTATTGATTCTCTTCTGGTATAATAAAGACATATATGGAACGTTGTAAGTGTCTGCAAATTGCAGATGAAAAGGGAATCCAGTGAAATTCTGGAACTGTCTCGCAGCTGTATACGGGAAGAATATTTCAATGCCACTGTTATCGGGAAGGCGAAATCATTTTATGATCCGTTAGTCAGAAGACCTGCTTACAATAAGATTTATCAATGACCCACCTAGATGGCAGATAGATATATTACCTTGTATATTTATGTCCTGCGGCGAGCAGGACTTTTCTTTTATTATCTGATAAGTTTCTTAGTATCAGATAAGTTTATCCTTATCCGATCCGCTTACTCTTATCCGAACAGCTTACTTTTATCCGGTAATTCTATCTTCCAAGCCTATTCACCATGGAAGCTTCCCTGCAGCGGATCTTCCATATCAGTTTTTTCTAAAAAGGACAAGCTTCCGGTGGTCAGATAAATCATTGCCATATTGCGGAAATTTGTTCTTTATTACTTTTATGTTTTCTCTATACCCGAAAACCCTGGTCTGGATCTCCAGGGTTTTCTTATTGAATAAAGAGTTCGTTTTTCATTAAAAAGGTTTCCGCTTGCGGAACTCCCGCGCTGCCGCGCGGCTGCTCCTGCAGCCACATTCCATTGGAGCGGCATGCGTATCCTCACGGAAGGTTTTATGCAATAGGAACGATGTTTCCTATTGCATAAAAAGTGCTGAGATGTATGCACTAACTCATACACCTCAGCACTTTTATCATATTCGATGATTTCAAAAGTCACGGACAGTGATTCATGTTTTCACACAAATCTGCTCCAAACAATCTCCATCAGTCAATATCAATATCTCCAACCTCAGAGTTTTCCTGCTCATCTTCCATTACAAGATCTTCAGCAGCTGCTTCCTCTTCTTCCGGAATATCTGTGAGATCTTCCTCTGTTACAGCAGTCTCCATCTCCATGTCCTCTTCGGCTTCCTGTTCTGTTTCATCTTCGGGAAGCAGATCCGTTCCATCCGTATCCAGTACAACAGAACGATATTTCTTCATTCCGGTACCGGCAGGAATCAGTTTACCGATGATTACATTTTCCTTCAAACCAATCAGCGGATCTACCTTTCCGTTGATGGCAGCTTCCGTCAGAACCTTGGTGGTTTCCTGGAAGGATGCTGCGGACAGGAAGGAATTGGTGGCCAGGGAAGCTTTGGTTATACCAAGCATGATCTGCTTGCCTTCAGCCGGTTCTTTTCCTTCTGCGATCAAAGCTTCGTTCATATCTTCGTAATCCAGTACGTCCATGGATGTTCCGGGCAGAACCTCACTGTCACCGCTTTCTTCGATACGAACTTTCTTCAGCATCTGACGAACGATTACCTCTACGTGCTTATCGTTGATTTCTACACCCTGCAGACGATATACACGCTGTACTTCGCGGATCATATAATCCTGAACGGCACGAACACCTTTGATCTTCAGCAGATCATGAGGATTGATGCTTCCTTCCGTCAGTTCATCGCCGGCTTCCAGAACAGCACCGTCCGTAATCTTGATACGGGATCCGTAAGGAATCAGATAGGTCTTGGAATTTCCGGTCTCACGATCGGTAATAATGATCTCTCTCTTCTTCTTGGTATCCTTGATATATGCTTCGCCGCCGATCTCGGCAATGATTGCCAGTCCCTTAGGCTTTCTTGCTTCAAACAATTCTTCTACACGAGGAAGACCCTGTGTGATATCGCCGCCGGCAACACCGCCGCTGTGGAAGGTACGCATGGTCAGCTGTGTACCAGGTTCACCAATGGACTGAGCAGCGATAATACCAACTGCTTCACCAACCTGAACCGGTTCACCGGATGCCATGTTGGCACCGTAACACTTGGAGCAAACACCCAGGTGGGAACGGCAGGTCAGAACGGTACGAATCTTCACTGTCTTTACGCCGGTAGCCATGATCTTGGGCGCCAGCTTCGGAGTAACCATGGTATTGGCCTCGGCAATGATTTCACCGGTGGAAGGATCCACAATATCTTCTGCCAAAGTACGTCCTGTAATACGTTCCTGAAGACTTTCGATCATTTCCTGACCATCAGTGAAGGCAGAAATTTCCAGATAAGGAATTTCTCTTCCCTTGGAGCAGTCTTCATCACGGATGATCAGATCCTGTGAAACGTCTACCAGACGTCTTGTCAGGTAACCGGAGTCAGCGGTACGCAGAGCCGTATCGGACATACCTTTTCTTGCACCATGAGCGGATACGAAATACTCCAGAACGTCCAGACCTTCACGGAAGTTGGACTTGATGGGCAGCTCGATGGTACGTCCGGTGGTATCCGCCATCAGACCTCGCATACCAGCCAGCTGTTTGATCTGCTTATCGGAACCACGGGCACCGGAGTCAGCCATCATATAAATGTTATTGTATTTATCCAGACCGCCCAGCAGTTCTTTGGTCAGGATTTCATCGGTTTCTTTCCAGGTCTCGATTACTTCTTTGTAACGCTCTTCGTCAGTAACCAGACCGCGGCGGAAGTTTCTGCTGATTCTGTCTACGCGTTCCTGAGCAGCATCAATGAGTTCCTTTTTCTTCGCCGGTACAGTCATATCGGAAATGGATACCGTCATGGCTGCTCTGGTGGAGAATTTATAACCCATGGCTTTGATACGGTCCAGAGCTTCTGCTGTGTTGATAACACCGTGAACGTTGATAATCTTCTCCAGAATCTGTTTCAGACCCTTTTTGCCTACATGGAAGTCTACTTCCAGTTTCAATTCATTTCCGGGAATGGAACGATCCACAAATCCCAGATCCTGATCAATGATTTCATTGAAAATGAATCTTCCCAACGTGGATTCCACATTTCCGGTAATCACACTGCCATCCGGCATAGTCTTTGTCATTCGAACGAAAATCCGGGAATGAAGCTGAAGCTCATGGTTCTCATAAGCCAGCATTGCTTCATTCAGATCTTTAAAGTACTTTCCTTCACCCTTGGATCCAGGTCTTTCCTGGGTCAGATAGTAAATACCCAGAACCATATCCTGAGAGGGAACGGCAACAGGACCACCGTCGGAAGGCTTCAGAAGGTTGTTGGGAGACAGCAGCAGGAAACGGCATTCTGCCTGTGCTTCCACACTCAGCGGCAGATGAACAGCCATCTGGTCACCGTCAAAGTCGGCATTGTAAGCGGTACATACCAGAGGGTGAAGCTTAATTGCTTTACCTTCTACCAGGATCGGTTCAAATGCCTGAATACCAAGACGATGCAGAGTAGGAGCACGGTTCAGCATAACGGGATGTTCTTTGATTACTTCTTCCAGTACATCAAATACTTCCGGCTGCAGACGTTCTACCATCTTCTTCGCGCTCTTAATGTTGTGAGCGATACCGCGGCCAACCAGTTCCTTCATAACGAAAGGCTTAAACAGTTCGATTGCCATTTCCTTGGGAAGACCACACTGATAAATCTTCAGTTCAGGACCAACTACGATAACGGAACGACCGGAATAGTCAACACGTTTTCCCAGAAGGTTCTGACGGAAACGACCCTGTTTACCTTTCAGCATATCAGAAAGAGATTTCAGAGGACGGTTTCCGGGTCCTACAACAGGACGTCCTCTTCTTCCATTGTCAATCAGAGCATCTACTGCTTCCTGCAGCATTCTCTTTTCATTTCTTACAATAATATCCGGTGCACCCAGCTCCAGCAGTCTTGCCAGACGGTTGTTTCTGTTGATAATGCGGCGGTACAGATCATTCAGATCGGAGGTGGCAAAACGGCCGCCGTCCAGCTGAACCATGGGACGCAGATCCGGCGGAATAACCGGGATCACATCCATGATCATCCATTCCGGTTTATTGCCGGAACCTTTGAATGCTTCCACAACTTCAAGACGCTTAATGATACGGGCTCGTTTCTGTCCGGTAGCATCTTTCAGCTTGGTTCTCAGTTCTTTTGAATCTTTCTCCAGATCAATATCGCTCAGCAGCTCTTTGATAGCTTCTGCACCCATTCCTACGCGGAAATTGCCATAACCATATTTGTCCAGAGCTTCTCTGTATTCTTTCTCAGAGAGAACCTGTTTGTATTCCAGGCTGGTATTTTTCTTATCCAGAACAATGTAGGAATCGAAATACAAAACCTTCTCCAGAATACGGGGAGACAGATCAAGAATCAATCCCATACGGCTGGGAATCCCCTTGAAATACCAAATATGGGAAACCGGCGCTGCCAGTGCAATATGTCCCATACGTTCTCTTCGTACGGAGGCTTTTGTAACCTCAACACCGCATCGGTCACAAATTACACCTTTATAGCGAATTTTCTTATACTTTCCGCAGTGACACTCCCAGTCTTTGCTGGGTCCGAAAATACGTTCGCAGAACAGTCCGTCCTTTTCCGGCTTCAAGGTTCTGTAATTGATCGTCTCCGGTTTCTTCACTTCTCCCTTGGACCAGCTCAGAATCTTTTCCGGAGATGCCAGACCAATTTTAATCGAATCAAACACCAGAGACTGATAGTTTTCTTCATTCACAGCAGGCATGTTCGATCTCCTTTCTAGTTGTCGTAATCAGTATCATTCATTCCGTCCATGTCCATGTCCATATAATCTGCCGTATTATCGGAATCCATATCATCGGCATCCATGTCATCTCCATCGACATCCGTATTATCATCGCTCTTTGCAGCTACCAATTCTCCTTCATGCGAGAATTCCTGTTCCTGATAACCGTAGGAACCATAATTCTCGGATCTGCGATAATCTCTGTCGCCTTCGATTACTGCGCGGAGATCTCTTTCATTGTAGTCTACATTTTCTTTTACTTCGACTTCTTCACCATTCTCATCCAGCAATTTGATATCCAGTCCCAATGCCTGCAGCTCTTTCAGCAGAACCTTGAAGGATTCCGGAACACCGGGGGTCGGGATATTGCCGCCCTTAATGATGGCTTCATAAGTCTTCACACGTCCTACAACATCATCCGACTTCACAGTCAGGATCTCCTGCAGGGTATATGCGGCACCGTAAGCTTCCAGAGCCCAAACCTCCATCTCACCAAAACGCTGTCCGCCGAACTGAGCTTTACCGCCCAGAGGCTGCTGAGTTACCAGGGAATAAGGACCAGTGGAACGTGCATGGATCTTATCATCAACCAGATGGTGCAGCTTCAGATAATGCATGTGACCGATGGTTACTTTGCCGTCGAATTCTTCTCCGGTTCGGCCGTCTCTCAGCTGTACCTTACCTTCTCTGGTAATCGGAACACCTTTCCACAGATTCCGGTGTTCCAGATGAGATCCCAGATATTCCATTACTTCCGGTTTTACTGTATCTTTATATTTTTCGCAGAATTCATCCCATTCGGTATTTACATAATCATTGGCCAGATCCAGAGTATCCATGATATCCATCTCTTTTGCGCCATCAAATACCGGGGTAATTACCTTAAATCCAAGGGCAGCAGATGCCAGACTCAAATGAGTCTCCAGAACCTGTCCGATATTCATACGGGAAGGCACGCCCAGCGGATTCAGTACAATATCCAGCGGACGTCCGTTGGGCAGGTAAGGCATATCTTCTACAGGAAGAACGCGGGAAACTACACCCTTGTTGCCATGACGGCCTGCCATCTTATCGCCGACAGAAATTTTTCTCTTCTGCGCAATATAAATACGTACGGATTCATTTACACCAGGTGCCAATTCATCGCCGTTCTCTCTGGTAAATACTTTTGCATCAATGATGATACCATAAGCACCATGAGGTACTTTCAGGGAAGTATCACGAACTTCTCTTGCCTTCTCACCGAAAATTGCACGCAGCAATCGTTCTTCAGCAGTCAGCTCGGTTTCTCCCTTGGGAGTTACCTTACCTACCAGAATATCACCGGCACGAACTTCTGCACCAATACGAATAATTCCGCGTTCGTCCAGATCTTTCAGAGAATCATCACCGACACCGGGAACATCACGGGTGATTTCTTCCGGTCCCAGTTTGGTATCTCTGGCTTCTGCTTCATATTCTTCAATATGAATGGAAGTATATACATCGTCCTGCACCAGTCTCTCACTAAGCAGAACAGCATCTTCGTAGTTATAACCTTCCCAGGTCATGAAACCGATCAGAGGGTTCTTACCCAGTCCGATTTCACCCATATAAGTGGAAGGACCATCTGCCAGAACTTCTCCTTCTTCAACTCTCTGTCCCTTGTCGACAATGGGCTTCTGATTATAGCAGTTGCTCTGGTTGCTTCTCTTGAACTTTGTGAGATGATAATCATCACGATTGCCGTCATCGGTTCTTACAGTAATGGAAGTAGAAGAAACCTTCTCAACAATACCGGAATGCTTTGCAACAACGCAGACACCGGAGTCAACAGCAGCTTTCGCTTCCATTCCCGTTCCAACCACAGCAGAATCGGTGTACATCAGCGGTACGGCCTGACGCTGCATGTTGGATCCCATCAGAGCACGGTTTGCGTCATCGTTCTCCAGGAAAGGAATCATGGAAGTAGCAACTGAAAATACCATCTTAGGAGAAACGTCCATGAGATCGATCTTGCTCTTCTCAAACTCGGAAGTTTCTTCACGGAAACGGCCGGCAACACTGTTTCTGATGAAATGACCTTCTTCATCCAGAGGAGAGTTTGCCTGTGCTACAATATAATTATCTTCTTCGTCTGCTGTCATATAAATAACTTCATCGGTAACTTTGGGATTCTTGGGATCGCTCTTATCAACGACACGATAAGGAGCTTCTACAAATCCATATTCATTTACCCGGGCATAAGTTGCCAGAGAGTTGATCAGGCCGATGTTGGGACCTTCCGGCGTCTCGATGGGGCACATTCTTCCATAATGGGTATAGTGTACATCTCGAACCTCGAATCCGGCACGGTCTCTGGACAGACCACCGGGGCCCAGTGCGGAAAGACGTCTCTTATGAGTCAATTCAGCCAGAGGATTGTTCTGATCCATGAACTGGGACAGCTGAGAACTTCCGAAGAATTCCTTAACGGCTGCCGTTACCGGTTTGATATTGATCAGAGACTGAGGGCTGATATTCTCCTGATCCTGAGTGGTCATTCTCTCACGTACCACTCTCTCCATTCTGGACAAACCGATACGATACTGATTCTGCAGAAGTTCGCCAACGGCACGAATACGACGGTTGCCCAGATGATCAATATCATCGGCACTGCCGATTCCCTGGCTCAGATGCATGCAGTAGTTGATCGTAGCAAAAATGTCTTCTCTGGTGATGTGCTTGGGAACCAGATCGGCGCCATTCTTACGAATTGCCTGTTTCAGTTCTTCTGCATCCGTATACTCCTGCATCATCTTTTTCAGTACCGGATAGAAAACACTCTCATGAATGCCCAGATCCATGGGATCGCAGTCCACATGTGCATCCAGATCTACCATCAGGTTGGAGAGAACTTTTACATTTCTCTCTTCGGTTTTAATATATACATAAGGAATACCGGCATTCTGGATATTAATAGCCAGTTCCTTGTTTACAATCGTTCCTTCTTCGGCAAGAACTTCACCGGTCTCCGTATCAATGACATCTTCGGCCAGCTCGCAGCCAACGATTCTGTTCTTTAAGTGAAGCTTCTTGTTGAATTTATAACGTCCTACCTTGGCCAGATCATATCTTCTTGCATCGAAGAACATACTTTCCAAAAGGCTTCTTGCATTATCCACGTAAAGCGGTTCGCCGGGACGAATCTTCTTATACAGATCCAGAAGACCTTCGTCTGCGTTGGAGGCAGTATCCTTGCCGAAGCTTGCCAGCAGCATGGGTTCTTCACCAAAAAGGTCGATGATCTCTGCATTCGTTCCTACTCCCAGAGCACGAATCAGAACCGTAACCGGAACTTTACGGGTACGATCCACACGTACGTAGAATACATCATTGGAATCCGTCTCATACTCCAGCCATGCACCTCGGTTGGGAATAACGGTACAGGAGTAAAGCTTCTTTCCTAATTTATCATGGGAAATTCCATAGTAAATACCAGGAGAACGAACCAGCTGACTGACGATGACACGTTCTGCTCCATTGATTACGAAGGAGCCGGTATCTGTCATCAGCGGCAGATCTCCCATAAAAATTTCATGCTCGTTGATTTCTCCGGAATCTTCATTAATCAAACGAACTTTAACTTTTAAGGGCGCAGCCAGTGTGGCATCCCGCTCCTTACACTCCTCTATGGAATACTTTACGTCATCACGACACAAAGTAAAATCAACGAACTCAAGACTCAGATGTCCGCTGAAATCTGAAATAGGAGAAATATCATCAAATACTTCTTTCAATCCTTCATCCAGAAACCACTGATAAGAATTCTTCTGAATCTCTATTAGATTCGGCATCTTCAGCACTTCTTTTTGTCTCGAGTAACTCATTCTCACGCCTTTACCGGATTTTACCGGGCGCATTCTGCAATTCTCCATAGACGCTTCACCCCTACTTATATTTTGATCTGTTATACCAGTATAGTATCGACAAACCTTCCGAACCACATCTCATTTGAATTGTGTTCTATAGGCATACAACACCACAATAGTGCACATTTCATACTATCAAAGAAATGTCAAGTTGTCAATCGGTTTTTCTTCATTTTTTGGATTTTTTTCCATTTTTTTCTCGCATTAGCTTGTCATAATTATCTTTCATATGATATAATAGTTGTACTTGTGTGTAAACACGAATTCAGGAGGAAACCATATGTTTGGGAAGATATTGATGGTAATTCTGATCATTGTCCTCATCGCCCTGGTTGTTCTGTACTTTGCAGGTAACCGCATGCAGAAGAAGCAGATTCAGGCAGAACAGCAGATGGAGGCCATGAAGCAGACCGCATCCATTCTGGTCATTGACAAAAAGATCATGAAACTCAAAGAATCCGGACTTCCGGAAACTGTCATCAATGAAACTCCATGGTACGCCAAAAGAAGTAAGATGCCCATTGTAAAAGCAAAGGTTGGTCCCCGTATCATGGTTTTAGTAGCTGACCGTGCTGTTTGGGATGTTATCCCGGTCAAGTCAGAAGTAAAAGTTGAAATCAGCGGCATCTATATCACAGCAATCAAGAGCGTACGCGGAGGCTCTGTAAAGGCAGCTCCGAGAAAGCAGGGATTCCTGCTCAGAATGCGCAACAAGCTTTCTGGTTCTTTGAAAAAGAATTCTTAAGCCATTTTATTCCGCTGCAAAATCACGGAATACAGACAATGCATTGTGATCAAAAAAGAATCGAGGCAAATCCGAAAGGATGTCTCGATTCTTTTTTATTTCTGTTTTGACTTAAACTTTACTTCGGCTTTACCGGCAGCTGATAGCTGTCCTTTCTTTCAGCCTGTATATTGAACTCAGACGCAAGGAAAACATTTTCATGCATCGCCGCCAAGAGGGCGGCACAAGGAGGTATTTATGAGAAAAAACATGAAACTCACTGTTTCGAACCGATCCTTAAAAACGAAAGTAATAGCCGGAGTTCTCTCCTCTGCCATGTTATTTTCACTTTGTCCTTTGTCCGGCAGTCAGACTGCCTACGCAGCTACGGAACATTGGAACGATGCTTCCGCCGAGTCCACCAGCTGGCTCCAGTGGAAAGAAACCTGGAAAACGGTAAGCAATGATTATGAACAGGTTTCCCTGACTCCCGGCGCCAATGAGACCATGCTGAATTTTGCCTGGTACAGCCATACAAATGAAACTCCCCGGGTAAGACTTTCCGTTCATGCAGATATGTCTGACGCCAAAGAGTTTGTCGGTACTCAGGAAGCCATTTCTCTTTCAGACCTGTCCGGTTATTATTCAAATAAAGCAACCGTAACGGATCTGAAAGAAAACACTGCATATTATTATCAGGTTTTCCAGAACGGATCCTGGCAGGAAGCAGAAACTTACACCACCCAATCTTTTTCCCAGTATTCCATCCTGTATGTGGGCGACCCTCAGATCGGCGCCTGCAAGAATCAGACCAGTTCCGAGGGAGAAACCATGGTTGCTAATAAGGGAACCCTGACTGAAGACGAGTCCTTAAACCTGGCTGCCAGAAATGATTCCTACAACTGGAATATCACTTTGAATCGTGCCCTGGAAGCCCATCCGGAAATCAGTTTTATGATTTCTGCCGGGGATCAGGTAAACTATGGAAATAACGAAACAGAATATGCCGGTTATCTGAGCCCCGAAGCTCTGGATTCCCTGCCGGTAGCTACCACCATTGGAAACCATGATTCTTCTTCTTTCCAGTACAGCCTTCACTACAATAATCCCAACAGTCAGAACAACGAGTCGGAAGAATACACAACCGGACGTACTGCTGCCGGAACCGATTATTACTATACTTACGGAAGTGTTCTCTTCATCGTACTGGACACGAACAATTACAACTGTGCCACTCACAAAAACGTAATTGAGAAAGCAGTGAACGAAAATCCCGATGCCAAATGGCGTGTAGTAACCTTCCATCAGGATATCTACGGTTCCGGTTACGACCATTCCGACTCGGATGGTATGATTCTCCGTACCCAGCTGACTCCCATCATGGATGAATATGACATCGATGTAGTTCTGCAGGGTCATGATCATACTTACTCCCGTACTTTCCAGCTTACCGGAGACGGTGCAGATCATACCGCTTACAACAAAGATAATCTTAACGGTTATGACGAGTCTTACCAGAAAGAAAACCTCTGCTACGAAGTAACCGATACTACCGTAGGCGGCACCGTAGTAAATCCCGAAGGAACTATCTATATGGAGGCAAACTCTGCTACCGGTTCCAAGTTTTATAATCTGATTGCATCTCAGCAGGATTTCATTTCCGAAAGAAGTCAGACCTGGACTCCCAGCTACTCTGTCATTGACGTAACAGAAGACAGCATGACCATTTCTACTTATGATGTAGAAACCGGCAGAATGCTTTCCGGTTCTTCTTCTTATACTATTGTAAAAAAAGAGGTTGAAAAGCAGAATCAGAAAATCACCTGTTCCTCCAGCCTTTCCAAAACATATGGTGACAAGAAATTCTCTCTGGATGCCAAGACCAGCGGAAATGGAAGTCTTACCTATACTTCTTCCAATGAAAAAGTAGCCAAGGTAAACAGCAGCGGCAAAGTAACCATTACCGGAACCGGAAAAACCACGATTACTGTGAAGGCAGCGGAAACAGCAGAATATAAAGCAGCTTCCAAAACCATCACGCTGAAAGTTGTTCCTGCCCAGCAGACTGCCAAGGTAAAGGTTGATAAGAAGAATAATGTTACCATATCCTGGAAAAAAGATACCAATGCCAGCGGCTATCAGATCGTTTATTCTGCAAACCAGAAATTCACAAAAAATGTAACGACCCTTACTGTGGGATCCTACAAAACCATTTCCAGAACGGTTACCGGATTTGCAAAGGGAAAAACCCTCTATACAAAAGTTCGTTCTTACAAAATCATTGACGGCAAAAAGGTATACGGCGATTTCAGCAAAATCGTGACCGTAACCTGCCGCTGACCGTTTTGACAAAATGCATAACAACCCGGAAGGAGTGCATATGCACTCCTTCCTCCTTTCTATTTTACCTCCCGGATGAAGGCGAGGTATTCTGAGGTTTATCCATGAAAAAGAAAAAAATTATCCCGTTCCTTTTACTTCTGATTCTGTTTGCTGCCATGTTTTTCTGCAGCCGCATCCAAAAAACTCCCCTGACATCCACCACCGGTCAAAGCTACGAAAAAGCAGTCGTGGTAGATATTATCCAGGACAATCTGCAGGAAGACGGCAATCGATACGGCAGCCAACAGGTGGCAGTAAAAATGAAAAGCGGAAACTATCGCGGTGAAGTTTTCCAGGCAACCAGCCTCAGTGGAACTCTTTTCGGTGCCGACTGTACATTGGGAATGAATGTGATTGTCATCTTCAGTGATTCTGCAGACACACAGCTGGTTACCGTCTACAGTCAGGACCGATCTGCAGCGATCCTGGGCTTTTTCCTTTTTTTCGCATTTACCGTCTGTGTCATCGGAGGCAAAAAGGGACTGATGTCCATTCTGGGTCTCCTGTTCACCTTCCTTTCCATCCTGTTTCTTTTATTTCCTCTCTTTTATCGGGGAGTTTCGCCGGTACTGTCCTCCATTCTCGTTTCTGCCATCTCTGCTGCAGCAACCCTGGTTTTAGTAGGCGGATTATCATCGAAAACAGCCTCTGCTATTCTGGGAACCACCTGCGGAGTATCCGTCTCTGCCGTATCCGCCCTGGTTTTCGGAAGTATAGCAGGAATCAGCGGTTATAATGTTTCTGATATTGAAACTCTGAATTATGTTGCTCAATACACTCCGATTCGAATCGGAGAGCTTCTCTTTGCCGGCATCATCATTTCTTCTCTGGGCGCCGTCATGGATGTAGGAATGTCTATATCTTCAGCCCTTCAGGAAATCTGCGAAACGGATCCGACACGAAACCGAAAACAATTATTTATGGCTGGAATTCGAATCGGAAGAGACATGATCGGAACCATGACGAACACATTAATTCTGGCTTACGTGGGAGGATCCCTGACTACTCTGGTTATCAATTACGCCTATGATCTCAGCACCAACCAGCTGCTGAATTCCTACAACATGGGAATCGAAATTATGCAGGGCCTTTCCGGAAGTCTTGGCATCGTGCTGGCCGTTCCCTTTACCGCTGCCTTTTCCGCTGTCTTCCTCACAGCCAGACAAGTCAGAGGAAACACTGCAGAAAAGAAAAAAAAGCTGTAGAAAACATCTCATGGAGTATACCGCCGGGGACCAGCTCCGAACACAATAGAAAAAGAAGGACTTCAATCACCAGAGAATGAAGTCCTTCTTTTTTGTTTTCCACAAACGATTCTGTTTTTTCTGAAGTTTTCCACTTTTTCGTCGCCATTTTATTCAGAAAGTGTAAAACCGCCGTTTTCCGTTTTCGGCTGAACCAGAATCCGAATAAAACATTCTGATACATGTTCATAATTTACTTCCAGATTATATTCAATCAATGCTTCGAGAGAATCATCTTTTTCCTCAACCTGAATCCGATCGGTGCGAATTCCCATGATCAAGGTGCCAAAGGGCGTACTGTAATGGGTCTTCGTCTCTTCTTTCGGCCGAAACTCCATCTCCGTGTTGATGATTCCGCGTTTGGAAACCTTTACCTCATCCGGTGTGATCTCAATCCGGTTCCGAATAGTCTCAGGAGTCTCCTCCACTACCTCATCATAGAACAGGTAATGCTTCCCCTCTTTAAAATAATACTGACCCGGAGAAATCACATCCACATTATCCTTCTCGCCTTCTCCGCTGCCGGTATAAAGCAGCCCTCCGACGGTTATCAATACATCTTTATCCATATCCGCATATATCCTTATTTCTTCCAGTCATCCTGCCTTGTATCCCACTTTTTTCGCATTGCCTTCCGCTCTGCATTCCGGCGCTTTTCAGCAAAACAGCTGCCTTCCATCGCCCTTTCAAATTCTTTTTCTGCTAAACTCTCCCGAGATGGATTCCGGTCATCAGTATCCTTCGATATCAATAACCTGAGTCTTTCTGATATCATAGGGGAGGATAGAATTTGCAAATATCTCAAATTTTTCTGCTCCGTCGCTGACATAGAATTCATGATGAACCATTTGTCCTTCCGGAAGAGGATCTGCCAGCAATTCCTTTTCTTTGAGCAGTTCCCGAAGACTGATTGCCGTCTCATAAGCAGGATTCACCAGCTGTACGCTGACGCCCATGCATTTGCCGATCAGAGAGCGAAGCAGAGGATAATGAGTACAGCCAAGAATCAACGTATCAATATCCTGCTTTTTCAGATCTTCCAGGTACCGATTGGCAATTTCTTCTGTTACAAAATCATGAAGCATGCCTTCTTCTACCAGGGGTACAAACAGAGGGCAGGCCTTTCCGTAAACAGCCAGATCCGGGTTAATACCCTGAATAAATCGAGTATACATGCCGCTGTTTATGGTTGCATCGGTGGCAATCACACCGATTCGGCCATTCACCGTAGTCCGTACTGCCGTTCTGGCACCGGGTTTTACCACGCCGATGATGGGTATCTTCAATTCTCTCTCTATGGTCTCCAGTGCATAGGCACTGGCTGTATTGCAAGCTACCACGATGGCTTTTACTTCTTTTGTCTCCAAAAAATGAACAATTTGTCTTACAAAACGAATAATCGTAAACTGGGATTTTGATCCATAGGGAACGCGTGCCGTGTCTCCAAAATATATAATCCGTTCATTGGGAATCTGACGCATGATTTCTCTGGCAACCGTAAGACCGCCTACACCGGAATCAAAAACGCCGATTGGTGCCTGTTTTCCCATATTTTCCTCCATTTACTATTCTCTTTCACCGGCGGAAACGATCAGTTTTTCCACCAGAGCCTTTTTATCCAGCCCTTTTTCATTCCAAAGCATGGGATACATACTGATGGCCGTAAAGCCGGGAAGGGTATTGATTTCATTAAATACAATACGGTCTGTTCCGTTTTCCATAAAGAAGTCAACACGAGAAAGACCTCTTCCATCTACAGCCCGGAAAATAGCCGCAGCAGCCCGGCGAATTTCTTCTGCCTTTCCTTCCGGCAATTCCGGACCAATTACGGTACGGGACTCGGCATTATTGTATTTTGCATCAAAATCATAGAACTCGGCAGCGGCCAGAATTTCACCCACACCGGATGCTTTCACCTCAGAGCCGTCCTGAAGAACGGCACATTCCAATTCACGTCCCACGATGGTTTCTTCCACAAGAATTTTGGAATCCTCAGCAGCAGCCACCTGCAGTGCTTTTCTCAGAGACTCCCGATCCTTTGCCTTGGAAACACCCTTGGAGGAACCGGCACAGGAAGGCTTTACAAATACAGGATAAGCCAGTTTGGCTTCCACCTGATCCAGAACAGCGTCCATCTGCTCCAGCTCTTTTCGCCGTACCGGAACGTATCCTGCCTGGTTAATTCCAAGTGTATCCACAATAATCTTTGTATAAAGCTTATCCATAGAAACAGCCGACGACAGAACGCCACAGCCTACATAAGGGATACCGGCCAGTTCCAGAATACCCTGAACAGTTCCGTCTTCTCCGTATAAACCATGAAGAACCGGGAAAACCACATCCACATGACGATGCTTCACCATTCCATCCTGGATTAAGAGAATTCCATGATCCTGGGCATCCGGCGAAAGAATCGCCTGAACATCTCCCTGTCTCCACTCGCCGGAACGAATTTTCTCCAGAGACTCCGTATAAAGCCATCTTCCTTCCTGCGTAATTCCAATCAGAAGCTTCTCATATTTATCATCATCTATATTCTCAATTACCGTAGCCGCAGATACACAGGAAATCTCATGTTCCGAGGACTGTCCTCCAAACAGAACGGCGATTACTTTCTTTTCCATAATCCATACCTCATACTCACATTGAATGATACTGGGTTCAAAAGGATTTGCCCCCATGACATAAAAACACATACAAGCATGTATTCTTATGTTCATTTGTCCCTTGACTCATTTTAATGACACTTAATTTTACTCCTACCACAAGAATAAATCAACCTAATCCGGGAAATACTTGATAAAAGGCCTGTTCCGGAAAGTACTTAACAGGAAACCTGATCCGGGAAGCACTTCATAATAAGCCTGATCCGGAAAATCATTAACAAAAGGAGATTTTCATTTTTCCCCAACTTATAACTACGGAGGTTTTCCATGAATCATTTATTCTCCGCTGTGAGGAGGC
>JAQXIM010000044.1 GCA_029007785.1 Clostridiales bacterium
AAAAGGAATTTTAGGATTTTCTTTTGCCTTTCCCTGGGGACATTGGTTCCACTCCAGGTCAAACACAATATAATTCATATGCATCTCCTAGTTTTTGAAATCGCTATGATTATTTGCTAAGGTATTATATCATGTACGATCAAAAAATTCAACGTGCCCTCTGATTTCCCTCTTTATGGCGGAATTTATTGAGAATCGATTTATTTCTGCATAATTTCTGTTTCTTTTTGTGCCGCTTTCTTTTTATGTTTCATTTTCCCCAAGACCTTTCTCTGCAGGATCCGATGATTCGTTTCCAATACGAAAAAAAACTTTGTTCTTATGTAAATTCTATGTAAGAAATTTAGATTGTTTCAAAATTTTATGTAAATTCCTGGCAAATTTCGCTTTATTTCATGGATTTTATCATGTATAATGTGGTACAGAAGTCGAAATTTGTTTTTCTTAGACTCTGCTTTTTGGGGTGCAGATCATAACATTCAGAAGAACCTTTCTGCTTGCTGCAGAATTCTTATTGTTTTCAATTTTTTGCACCAAAGTTCGTGCATACTATCCACGAGAAAAGTCCTCACGGCAGGATAACCATGAACGCCCGGGGCAGTCCGCCTGAACACTCAGCCGGATCGCTTTACAAGAGTCTGTTTTTCATTCAGACTCTTTTTCTGAGACTCATCCTGGGAAGACAGAATCCTTAAAGCAATCGTGCTCGTCTGTCCGGGATGGCGGCAATCGTGCCATTTAGAGAAAAGGAGAACTTGCTATGTCACTGCTTGATTACCTTCCGCTTTTTGCCGGTATCGGTCTTTTTCTATATGGAATGGATCTGCTGGCAAAAGCCATTGAGCGTCTGGCCGGCGCCCGTTTGGAAAAGATTCTGGAGAATCTTACCAGCAACAAATGGAAAGGCCTGCTCTTGGGTACCGGTGTAACTGCCGTTATTCAAAGTTCTGCTGCCACTACAGTCACCGTTGTCGGTTTTGTTAACGCCGGAATGATGAAACTGGCTCAGGCGATTCCCGTCGTTTTCGGTGCCAACATCGGATCCACGGCTACTGCACAGATTCTGCGTCTTGGGGATCTGCAGGCCGGAGGCGTGATTCTGTCCCTTCTTAAGCCTTCCACCTTTGCACCGGTTCTGATCGTAATTGGTGCCGCCATCAATCTGATCGCCAAAAAACGGAAAACAAAGAATATTTCCATGCTTTTAATGGGCTTTGGTATCCTGTTTTTCGGAATGACTACCATGGAAGAGACTCTGTCTCCGTTGAAGAACTCTCCTGCATTTCAGCAGGTATTTACAGCCTTTGAAAATCCGGTTCTCGGTATTTTAGCCGGTCTGGGATTGACTGCTCTGATTCAAAGCTCTTCGGCAGCCGTTGGTATTCTTCAGGCACTGACATCCACCGGTTCTGTAACATTTGCCACCTCTTTCCCTCTTCTGATGGGTATCAACATCGGTAAATGTCTGACCGTTATTCTTGCCAGCTTTGGAACCAACAAGAATTCCAAGAGAACCGTAGTCATCCATTTGCTCTTTAACGTAATCGGAGCAGTTATCTTTACCGTCGCACTTTACAGCCTGAATCTGATTTTCCAGTTCCCGTTCATGCAATCCGTAATGAACCGCGGTAACATTGCCGATCTTCATACCGGTTTCAACCTTCTGACGGCTCTGATTCTGATGCCGGCAGTTAATCTTCTGGTATCTCTGGCAACCCGCCTGATTCCGGACAAAGAAGAAACCCATGAGAATCTGGCTCTGAACTTCCTGGATGAACGCTTCCTGAAAAACCCGAAGGTTGCCATGGAACAGTGCCGCAAGGTTCTGAACAGCATGGGCACCTGCATTCAGGAAAACCTCAGCATCGCTTCAGACCTTTTGACAAACTTTGACAGCAAGAAACTGAATCGTCTGGAGGAGAACGAACGTTTCCTGGATAAATGCGAAGTTGAAGTTGGTGAATATCTCGTACGAACGACTCACCACACCATGACAGAGGAAGAATCTCACCTTGCCACGGAAATTCTTCAGACCGTCAGTGATTTCGAACGTATCGGTGATTACTGCGTCAATATTTCCGAGACAGCCCAGTTCATGCATGAGAATCATGTTTCCTTTACAGAAAACGGACGCCGGGATGCCAATCTGGTATTCTCTGCTGTAACCAATATTGTAAACCAGACTGTATCCGCCTTTGCTACAGAAAATCCAGAAGAAATCGCTTCCATCGAACCTCTGGAAGAAGTCATTGACCAGCTCATTGAAACCCTGAGAAACAATCATGTTCAGCGACTGCAGAACGGTAAATGCAACGTAACCAGCGGTATTTCCTTTATCGAACTTTTGAACAATATGGAACGTATCTCCGATCACTGTTCCAATATCGCTGTATATATTATTCAGCGTCAGAAAGTCTTTGAAAACTTTGACCGTCACAGTTACCTGAAAGCCGTACACCGGGGCGATGTTCCCGGATATCAGGAACGTTTCACCCGGTTCCAGGATCAGTATATTGCCCCCCTTCTTTGCTCTGACAAACCAGAGCTGACCATGAAGGATGTTCTGATTCTCCCCCGTGTTGTCATCCTGAACAATACAAATTCCAATCTTACCTGGGATGAAGCCGTTCGCCAGTCTATGATCCCTTTGACAGAAAGCGGCGCTGCCGATAAGAATTACAGCGATACCGTCATTCGCAACATCGAAAGATTGGGTGCCTATTATACAACCGCCAAACAGACCGCTGTTCTCCATGGACGGCCGGAAGATGGTTCCTACTTAAGTCAGATCAGCGTTACCATGTTCCGTTCTCCCATTGTCTTCCCCAATACCGGGGATGCGCCGGTACGCCTCTTCATCAATCTGGCTGCCTCGGATCAGACGACAATGAACCGCGAGCTGAATCTCATCGGACAAATTCTTGCCAATGCCAACTTCCAGAAAAATTGGCAGAATTGCGAGTCCTCCCAGGCACTCTACCGGTTGTTCTGCGACGCAGAAAAGGAGATTTTCCAGACAGAATAATTATTACAACATAATTATTACAACCAATTCCAACAATTAGAACAAAGTTTTCTATTGCATAAAAACAGCAGGCGCTGACCGATAAGGAAAGTGCCTGCTTCTTTTTTACAACAACACATGGAATCTCTTCCGGGTTGTTCTCCTGTTTGAATAATTTCTTAGTTTTTAAAGTTTCTTACTATCTCAGTTTCTTACTTGCTCAGTCTCTTATTTTCCTTCTTTCTTAGTCTCTTACTTTCTTAGTTTCTTAATAACATTGACTATTTCTTTTTGGTAAGATCATCCTCTTCCGGAACCTCACAGCCTTCCCGGCCTTTTTCCTCATGCTCTGACATCTCATCCAACCATTCCCTATCATCCTGGCTGTTTCTATGCCAATACTTACGGAACCATAAATGATCCTCCCGGGAATCCTCATCTGTTGAATCTTCTCCTGAAGAATTCTCAACGAAAGAATCCTCTTTTAAAGAATCCTCTTTTAAAGAATCCTCTTTTAAAGAATCCTCTTCCAAAGAATCTTTTTCTTCCTGGATCCGATCCGATGCATCTCCATCCTCCGAATCCGTTTTCTTGTTCATCTCTCCATCCCGATGCTTTTTCTGCCAGAATCCCTCTTTCGAAATTTCTTCCCGACAATATCTTGTCCAGGATCTTCTTTCATCCTCCTGGTTTATATTATCTTCGGTTTCTTCCAGTTCTGCCATATGCACCAATTCCATATTATCCGGATCGATATAGTCCAGCTGCTCATAATCTTCTGTCATATGAGGAAGCTTTTTCATATCCAGCAAATGAATAATACTTCTTCGAATCAGGTTATAAATAACAGCAAAGCAGGGAACACCGATTACCATTCCTGCAAATCCAAAAATTCCGCCGAAAAGCAGCAGGGAGAACAGAACCCAGAAACTGGACAAACCGGTAGAGTTTCCCAGAATCTTAGGACCAATTACATTTCCATCCAGGGTCTGAAGGAAGAGAATGAAAAGAACAAAATAAACACACTGGATCGGACTCACAATTAAAACAAGAAATGCACAGGGAATCGCACCAATAATGGGACCGAAATAGGGAATGACATTGGTTAAACCAATCACCACACTGATCAGCAATGTATAAGGCATCTTGAGCAGAGACATACCGATGAAGCAAAGAACACCGATGATGGCGGAATCCACTAATTTACCAATGATAAATCCACTGAAAATGTCACTGCTTTCCCGGCCCAGTGCCAGCAGATTATTCGCCCATTTCACAGGCAGAATACTGTAAACAACTTTCTTTGCCTGAGCAACATAGAGCTTCCGATTGAACATCAGATAAATGGAAATAATGATTCCAATGACCAGATTCTTCAAAGCAACAATAATACCGATAATTCCCACCGATACTCCACTTACCATTTGCTGCAGTTTGGGAAGCAGTGTGTTCTGAGCCCAGTCATTGAAATTGCTGCCCAAAACCATAACCAGATCCTGTACCTGCTGCTGAAGCTCCGGTTTTCCATCCAACAGACGATAAGGCCAGTTCTTGATATTCTTAGATATCTGATCCAGATTGGAAATCAGATTGACAATACTGGTAAAAAGCTGGGGCAGCACCATAACCAGCAGCAAATATACCACAATGATGGCAATAATAATCGATAAAGCAACACCGGAAGAATTAATAATCACTTTCCGGGCTCTTTTTCTATTTTTAAATTCCGGCAGTCTGCTGTCCATAAAACGGCAGATCCGATTACATAGAGGGGTCAGAATAAAGGCAATGACACCGCCATAAATCAGGGGCATCAAAATCTCTATCAGGACAGCAAAGATATGAAAAATAGATTTCAGCTTATACAGCGAAAAGAAGAAGAGAATTGCCATAGCCAGAGATCCAAACCCGGCTAAACTCTCTGAAATATATCGAACAAATCTGCTTTTTCTCATCCTCTTTTTTCCTCCAAATTTTCTGATTCACAGCTTTTGTTTTCACCGTTTTCTGATTGAAAATTCCTGCCCTTTCACCTTACACCCCAGCCCCCCATTTGTCAATTTCATTATGAAAAAACCATCGACTTCTATTTCCTGTCGGATGAATCTGCGGTCAACAGAAACTGCCGATATATAAATACCGGGAGGATTACGAAAAATCCTCCCGGTACATTTTATCTTATGAAATGATGTGATATAAACAAATTAGAACAGTCCGCTGATCTTTCCGGTCTCGTCTACGTCAATCTTCTCAGCAGCGGGAACCTTAGGCAGACCAGGCATGGTCATGATATCACCGGTCAGAGCAACGATGAAGCCTGCACCAGCAGAAATCTTCAGGTTACGAACAGTTACGGTGAATCCCTTAGGTGCTCCCTTAAGGCTTGCATCATCAGAGAAGCTATACTGAGTCTTAGCTACGCAGATCGGGCATTTGTCAAATCCAAGCTCGGTCAGCTGAGCAGCCTGTTTCTT
>JAQXIM010000045.1 GCA_029007785.1 Clostridiales bacterium
AAAGACCAGCCTGCTGCCGGCATACCTTCTCATGGGAGAATATGATTTCTGGAGCTGGGATCTGGACAATGGAAATGTAAAAGTTACATTGGATTACTGGACCGGAAGAAATCAGGTAGGAACCGCAGAGACTCCCACTACTGTAGAGACCAATGGAAGATTCACGACCTATGACTGGAAGAATGCAGATGGAATTACTCTGTATCGTTATACTCAGACGGCAGGACGTGGCCACAGCTTCATTCCGAAAGAAAACCGGATGCTCTGGGATTGGTTTGATCAGTGGAGCAGAGACAGTGAAAAAGGTATCCTGTGCAATGGTGTTCCGATTGAATAAGCGATAAAATCTTTAGCCACACGTTGGGGGCTGATGCTCTTGCCCCCAACATAATGTAATGAATGATTGCCCAACAAATGAGCCGGCAAGGCTTTCCGAAGAAGGATAACTTTGCCGGCTCTGTTTTCGTTCATAATGGAGATCTTAGTATTTTTAGTTCAGTGTTACATTGTCAAAATATTCGGTGGCTTTCTTTTCTGCCTCAGTTTCATATTCGGGGAAGGAAAGACCATAATAACAGCTGTTGGTATCGGTAATGACAGAGTACATATACCAGGATGTGGTATCTTCGTTGCTGCCGGAAGTCCAGGATACAATGTATACGGGATAAGAAAGGTTTTTGCTATAGGTTTTGTTTTGGGTTACCGTATAGTTCTTGACGTCACCATCAGCAACATAACCGGCAGCAAATTCAAGAAATTCTTCAATTTCCTGGTCGTCGCTTTCCGGTGTATTCACCATAGAGATATTGAATACTTTTCCGCTGCCGTCAGCCTGCATGGCGATGTAAGAATGACTGCCGTCGGAAGAATGATGATTTTCCAGGATATCTCCTTCCTCCGGTCCATTGGAACAGGTTAAAGAGGGCAGGGAAATCAGATTGTCCTCTTCCTCTTCACCATAGTCGTCTTCCTCTTCGCCATAGTCGTCTTCCTGATCATCATCGCCGCGCTGAAAACTGCAGCCGTTGCGGATGCCTTCCTTATCATCGTTCCACCACAGAGATCCATCGTGATACTGGAAATTACCGGTACCGTCTTCGTATTCCACAGACGCATCGGCACTGTTCTCTGTAGTGATAATCGTAGTTTTGGAACCATCGGAATACTGGAAAATGCCGTTGGAATCTTCTTTAGCCGTCATGGACCAGGTCGTGTTTTCTGAAGCACTCGAACTCCAGGAAACCGTGACATATAAGGTATCTCCGTCCTGTTCTGCCAAGATATAGCAGCGCTGACTGTCTGTATCCCACCAGGTACCTGTCAGATCTGTGATTTCTTCTTCCATGCTTGAAGCATCCTCCTTTGCATCCGCTTCTGTGTCAGCTGACTCGGTCGAATCCTTATCGGTGTTTTCCATATCTTCGGTATTGGAAATATCAGCAGACGGATTCTCTGATTCTGTCGTGGACGGAGTTCCCGAAGAGGATCCGCAGGCTGTCATGGAAAGAGCCATAATGAAGCATAAAGTCAGTGTAAGCAATTTTTTCATAAAGAGTCTCCTTTCGATATCTCTTCTTAATCGATGATAAGTATATCATAGATCCCTTGAGGAAACAGCAGATTAAACAATAATTAATTATTATACTTCAAAATATAAGGAAGTCTGGAACGAACAATAGAAAACCTTAGAAGCGAATGGACATTTATAGGAAAAAATCCGCAGGAGTTTCTGCAGATTTTTTTCGATTTCATATGAGCGGCACCCATGGAGTGCTGGTCTTTTTTTGTTTTGTTCCCATGAAGGCAGCACTCATGGAGCAGCTGTTTTTTTTCATTTTTGTACAGGCAGTATTTCCGGAGAAATGTCTCTCCGGATTTTCATACCTGTGTGAATCAGCAATATTCATCGAGTATTGCACCATCTTCCCAGTTGGAACAGTATCGGAGACGTTCTGCTTCTGTCTTTAGAAAAAGCTCTGCGTTTTTGGGAAGATAGAGGGGCGTGACGGTGTCTTCGGAGAAACAGCAGATGAATATGACATCTCTGCAGTCTAAGAAGACCCAGTCAAAGGGTACCTGTTCTTTTGACTGACGTTTTTTCATTTCCTGATACAAATTCTGAATATGACCGGTAAAAGCCGCTGCTTTTGTATCCTCTTCTTTGGCCGGATGAAGGAAGAGATAAAGAGCATTTTGAAGGCGGTGCTGATAATTGGTATTCAGCTTTTTCAGTTTGCATTCAAAGCGATGCATGGCTTTGTCATGGTAATTGGGAGATTCACCAGGCTGGGGCAAAACGGCCCAAAACCGATCATTATAAAAATAAAGGCGATTTCCGTAATGCTCGAAAGCAGAGTCCGGCAGTTCTTCTTTTCGGCAGCCAAGATAAGCTTCAATAAAATCCTCGGTCTGGCCATCCTCCGGAAGGAGTGCCTGACTGACCTCCATCCCCAGATTCATGGTTTCGTTGATCCAATCCGGCGATTCACTTTTAGTAAAACCAGTCCGGTATTCCGGCCACAGATATTTCAGGGAAAGGGCGGCGTATATCTCATTATATAATTTTTCGTAAGCCATATCAATTTCTCTTACCAATATTGTTCCTATAGAATATCATATTCAAGACTTCTCAGGATTAGATACATTCCGAAAACTGGTACATTCCGGAAGCTGGTATATTCCGGAAACTGGTGCATTCCGGAAGCCTGTACATTCCGGAGGATGATATATTCCGGAATTCATATACATTTCTGAATCAGACGAATTCCGATCAGATACGTCCGGGATTATCCAACATAAAGCGATACTCTGCTACAGAGCGATCAAATCCTTTGATGTGGTAGATCAGCCAGTCTGCAACGTTAACCTTAACCTGATGAACAAATTCATCGGTAGGGCCTTCCTGATCAGCAAGCATTTCTTCCAGATCCTTTACAACCTGACGCAGTTCATCATGACGCTGTTTGTGTTCTGCAAAACCGGGATATCCAATATCCTGCTGCAGCTTTTCTTCTGCATTGAAATGGAACTCTGTATAATCAGCCAGATAACCCAGAGTCTGTGCAGCAGCAACTTTTCCGCCGTTTTTTTCGCAGGAAGCCAAAAGGTTGTTGATCTTGTCAAACAATTCCCGGTGCTGAGAGTCGATCATATTGTCGCCAAGGACTAAATCGTCGTCAAATTCGATAAACATATGTATTCCTCCTGTATATTGCATATTCTTTGTGATTCCCTTGCTTTGCGATTGAAAACACAGGGATTGCCAAATCGGCTATTTAATTATATCATTATTGGAAAGAAAGCTCAACTAAATCTGTCAAGAAAACGCAGAGTATCCATATTTCGCAGACGATTTACAAGGATAAGGATGTTGAAGCAGACAGATTGTTGGCTTTTGACAACGAGTTTTTTCCCCATTTCGCATTTCATAGGAAAAGATGGATGGATGAAAAAACTTGTCGGAAACAGTGAGAGCAGATATTGACAATATGTTGGATGTGAATTAATATATTATTGACATAAGTCGGAAACGGAGGTACATATGGCACGGCCCAAAAAGTGTAGAAGAATATGTCGGGAACCTTCCTATGATGGTTTTATCCCAAAAGGAATTTCGACCGGAGAAACAGTTGAACTAACTTTTGATGAATATGAAGTTCTTCGTCTCGTTGATTTGGAAAAGAAAACTCATGAACAGTGTGCCATGCAGATGGGGGTAGCCAGAACAACGATTACCGAGATGGTGGAGGCAGCACGATATAAAGTGACAGATTGTCTGGTAAATGGAAAATCCCTCTGTATTAATGGAGGTAATTATCAACTGTGTGACGGCTCCATTCGCAGATATTGTGGACAAGGATGCTGCAGAGGAGAACAAAGGGAGATTCCAAAGATTACGGAAAAAGGAGCGTATGAAATGAGAATCGCAGTAACTTATGAAAATGGAAATATTTTTCAGCATTTTGGACATACAGAATATTTTAAAGTGTATGATGCAGAAGGTACGGAGATTAAGAATTCCCAGGTGATTCCGACCCTGGGAAATGGTCACGGTGCTTTGGCTGGATTTCTTGCAGAGAATCAGGTAAATGTATTGATTTGCGGAGGCATCGGAGGAGGTGCTAAAAATGCTCTTGCCTCCGTTGGTATTCGTCTCTATGGCGGAGTCAGCGGCAGTGCCGATGAGGCTGTGGCTGCTCTTCTGGCAGGAACTCTGGGATACAATCCCGATGTTCGCTGCAGTCATCACGATCATGAGCATGGTCAGGGAGACCAATCCTGTGGAGATCATAAATGCGGAAGTCATGATTGCCACTAAGGAAACAAGGCAAGCTAAGAGACAGCAGGCAATGAAAAACCGCAGTAAGAAGCAGACAGCAGGAAATCACAGATCAAAGACGGCAGATCGAATTCAGCATATCGAAGATGATAAACCGAAGCCAATAGAGTGTTGAAAACAGGGGGAGCAGAGCTTTGAAAATTACATTAAATCCAAATGCAGAAGTGGTAAAAACAGTAAAAGAAGGCTTAAAACGAACCGGCGGATACTGTCCCTGCCGTTTGGAACGGACGGAAGATACCCGGTGCATATGTACAGAATTTCGGGGTCAGATGGAGGATCCGGAGTTTGAAGGTTTTTGCCATTGTATGCTGTATTACAAATCATTAAAAGATAATTAACATAAGGACAGATTACCTTGCTGTCTATACAAGAAAGTAAGTGAATCTTTCCATGGCTATCTATACAAGACAATAAATGAATCTTCCCATGGCTTTCTATATAAGGCGGTAAGCGATTTTTTCTATAAATAAATCCGGGGATTTTGTGGATAATTCCATGGAAGAAGAAGGAAGTTGTGGAAGACAACGGAATGTGATACTATTTAGAAAAAGGAAGATCATAAGGAGGTTTCCATGGCAGAAGTAGTATTGACGAAAGAGAATTTTGAACAGGAAGTTTTAAAATCAGATATCCCTGTATTGGTCGATTTTTGGGCAGTTTGGTGCGGACCGTGTCAGATGGTGGCTCCGGAAGTTGCTGCCATTGCGGAAGCTTATCATGGAAAGGTAAAAGTAGGAAAGGTCAATGTGGATGAACAGATGGAACTGGCACAGGCTTTTCATGTATCCAGCATTCCCACTCTGCTTTTCTTTAAGGATGGTAAACTGGCAAATACCATGATTGGTTATCACTCAAAAGAAGAAATTATGCGGATGTTTTGATGAACCAGAGGAATCTTCCGGGGAGAGCGGGAAGGCGTCCCGACGCTTTGCTGGGAGAGACGGTCGGGGAAATGATGAAGCAGCCGCACCGTATCAAAAAAAGAACTCAGCATGGACTTGTGTCTCAGCTGAGTTCTTTTTTTTGATATCAACAAGGGCTGGCGCCGCATCCTTATTTGGCCAGTAAGATACGGTCATTGTCCAGCTCGTTTCCGGTGTCTTCCCGGAAACGATCGAGAAGAGTCTGTACTGTCATGTTGGCTCGTTCTTCTCCGGAAACATCGAGAACGATACGGCCCTCAGACATCATGAAGGTACGGTTGCCGAGTTCCAGAGCCTGGTGCATATTGTGAGTAACCATCATGCAGGTGATTTTATTCTCCGCAATAATATCACGGGTTAATTTCAGAACCTTTTCTGCGGTACCGGGATCCAGAGCAGCCGTATGCTCGTCCAGAAGAAGGAGCTTTGGCGGGATAATGGTGGCCATCAGCAGAGTCAATGCCTGACGCTGGCCGCCGCTGAGAAGACCCACCGGCTGGGTCATCCGATCCTCCAGTCCCATGTTCAGAAGACGAAGCCTTTCACCGAACATTTCCCGATCCTTTTTCGTGATGCGGCTGAAGGGAGCATTGCCTCGGGATGTCCGAAGAAATGCCAGAGCCAGATTTTCCTCAATGGTCATATGAGGTGCTGTACCTTTGAGGGGATCCTGGAAAAGATGACCAATAATGCGGCTTCTCTTATATTCCGGCAAAAAAGTCATATCCTGTCCGTTCAGAGAAATACTTCCTTCATCCACGTAGAAGCTTCCGGCTACTGCATTGAACAGAGTGGATTTGCCGGCTCCGTTGGAACCGATGATGGTAACAAAATCACCGGGATTCAAGTGAACCGACAAATCGGATAAAGCCTTTTTCTCATTGATGGTACCGGGGTTAAATGTCTTGGATACATGATTGATATGAAGCATCAGCGGCCTCCTTTCTGACGGAGAGCAGCATTTTTTTTCTTCTGAAAAGCAATAAAATCTTTTAAGGTAGGCATGGCAATGGCCAGACCTACGACAATTGCCGTTACCAGTTTCAGTCCCTCAATGGGAACGATGCCGGTTTTCAGAACGATGGCATACAGGAAACGGTAAATAATGCTGCCGACGATCACAGCAGCCACATTCTGGCGAATGCTGCGGCGTCCAACGACGGTCTCACCGATAATCAGGCAGGCCAGTCCGACAACGACAATACCGGTTCCGCCGTTGATATCGGTGGATTTCTGCAGCTGTCCCACGATGGCACCGGATAAACCGGTCAGAGCGTTGGCAATGCAAAGACCTACAGTGATGGTGAATTTAGGATTGACCGAAGAGGCTCGAACCATATCCTGATTGTCACCGGTTGCCCGGATGGAAAGCCCGATACGGGTGCTGAGAAACCATATAAGAAACAGGGAGGCAAGAATGGTAAGACCGGCAATGATAATCAGTTCATACCAATCTCCGCCAATGCCTGTTTTCCGAAACATGGTGAAAATGGTCGCCTGTTTTAAGAGGCTGAGGTTGGAAGACCATCCCATTGCCATCAGGTTGATGGTATAAAGACCGGTATTGGTTACAATTCCGGCAAGGATGGAGGGCACCCCCAGTCGTGTTTGCAGAAAAGCAGTTACAAAACCGGCGGCAGCTCCGGCAAGCATGGCAGCCGGGATGGCTAAAATCGGATGACCGGAAGCAGCCAGGGAAACAGACACGGCAGCGCCCAGAATAAAGCAGCCATCGGTGGTCAGATCTGCAATATCCAAAACACGGTAGCTGAGAAAAAGCGCCATGGACACCAGAGCATAGGCAAAGCCCAGCTCCAGTGCGGTCTGAATGATGTACATCATAAGATTATTCCTCCGTAGTGGTAACTTCTACGATTTCACCCATGGAAGCAAAGACAGAGTAGTCAATGTTAAGGGTGGCAGCAGTTTCGGTATTTACGGTGATGATGCCGCCGTCCATCAGATAGTAATCTTCCAGACCATCCATTCCTTTGGTGATGGCTTCGTATGCCAGATCAGCAGTCTTGTAACCAAGCTCGGTGTAGTTTACACCACAGGTGGTGAAAGCACCGTTGCGTACGAAGGAATCTGCTCCGGTGTAATGAGGAATGCCGGCATCTGCAAAGGTTTCGGCAATGGCAAGTTCGGATGCCATCACTACGTTATCAGTGGGAGTGAAGATGGCATCTACTTTTTCGGATGCCAGAACGCTGGCAGCAGTGATTACTTCATCGTTGGTATTTCCGGTGGCTTCTACATATTCAATATTCTTAGCATCCAGATATGCTTTGGCCTCTTCAATGGGTTTGGCAGAGTTTGCTTCCGACAGAGAATAGAGAAGGCCTACTTTTTTCACATCCGGGTTCTGAGCCAGCATCATATCCATGATAAACTCGGTGTTCAGAGCATCGCTGGTTCCGGTAACGTAATCGATGCCTGTCAGCTCGGCAGCTTCCGGGTCGGAGATAGCAGAGAAGATAACCGGAGTTTTGGAATCTTCTGCACATACAGTCATAACCTGGGCAGCCAGGGTAGCAATGGGAATGATAGCATCTACTTTCTCGGAAACAACCTGTTCACCGATCTGCTGCAGAGTGGTCTGCTCGCCCTGACCGGAATATACTTCGTATTCAATCGTGATTCCGTTGTCTTCTGCAATTTTGTCCAGCTCTGCGGTGATGGCATTGGCAATCTCGTCCAGAGAAGCATGGTCCATCTGTTTTACAACGGCGATGGTATAAGTGTCTTTTGCCTCTGCGGATGAATTTTCCTGAACGGAAGATTCCTCAGAGACTCCGTCAGCAGGTGTGGTAGCTGCTGTTGAAGAAGAACCACAGGCGGCCATGGAAAAGCACATGCCGGCGGCAAGAATCAAAGATGCGGTTTTTTTCAGAGTGTTGTTTTTCATAATGTAATCCTCCATTCTTTTTGTTTTGAGTGCGGATAGAAACAGCAGCCGGTTATCTCTGAAGAGACATTTTTACTTTATTATTGCTTTAATAAAAAGTTCTCATAAAGTAAAAAAACTTTTGTCTCATTACTGAGACAAAAGCTGTTATTGCTTCTGCGGTACCACTCAATTTGACGCGATCGCGTCCTCTTCTTTACACATACCCTTCATATGTGCCCCAATGGATAACGGGTGGGAACCCGTCGAAGCCTACTTGAAAATTCTTTCGGTTCGCCCTCAAAAGTCCATTCACCAACTCTCCCCTGCTCCGATCACACCATTCGGAACTCTCTGAAAGCTTCGCAGCCGGCTACTCATCTTTATCATCGGTTTGTTGTGTTTAAAGCTGTTATCCATTATTATATAGAAAGCAGGAGATTTGTCAATCGTTTGGGCAAATCTTTTTCTTTTTTCCGAGTATTGAGGAGGAGAACCAAAATCATTTGTGCTGCTGCTGTGAAAGACGGCAGTGACATTTAGAATACATAAAGGCTGGAAGAGGATTCTTCATCCGATTCCCATGTAATAATATGGTAAGTTTCTTTCTCAATGGAGATATTGCCAACCTCTTTCATTCCTTCCTCAAGAGAATCTCTGGGGAAATCAGAATCCGGAACGATTTTCAGATAATAGTAATCCGGATCGGCGGTTTGTTCGTTGGAGGGATTCCGATAATAAATGGAGTCATATTCATTGACCAGTTTGGCATTCGGATCTTCCGGGTCATATTCGTCCCACAAACCGGTTTCCAGGTTGTAACGATCGGTTTCTCTTAACTCGTGATCGGCATCATAGCAATCGATGAGAATAAATCCATCTGCTGCGGATACTTCCAGTTCTCTGGTTTCTGATATGGTTATCTTCAATTTATCGGAAACTGAGTTCGCATTATTATTGTATTTCCCACATGCTGTTAAGCTTAAAATAAATAAGAGCAATCCTGATATATATATCACTGTTTTTTTCATATGATATTTATCTCCTTATGACTTTATGTTGCTTCAACATTTTAGGAAGCTCCCGGAACGGATGCTAGACTTTTATATGTTCCTAAAACAATTTTATCTTTAACAACACCATTATATAATATGGAGATATCGCCAACTTTATAATACTTTGGAGTTCTGTAACCATTAGCATATCTGTTTGCGGCCTTGTTAACATTGGCATATTTTTCCGATTTGAACCGACCATTTTTAGAACCAGTATATTCAATGTGCTTGTCACCTGCGCTATCCCACCAAATAGCAGTTAAGTAATTTGTAACATATACAGATTCCGTAGTCAGTACGTGGGAATAAGAACTATCACCTTTGGCAACATATGCAAAGTCCATTGTTTTTGTGCCCGAATATTCATCTCGCAATCTTTTTGTTAGTGTTGTGTTGGAAAAATAGGAAGATGTAGATGCAATATAGTCAACAGCTGTCCACTCTAAAGAAAAAGTACTAACAACAGATGATATCCAAGAAGCAATCTTTTTCATCATTGTTGTAGTGTAGGTGTCTTTTGATAATAAGTCAACTTGATCATCTACACATAAACTGCCATCGTTTATTCCAGTTCCGTGAGCGATAATTTCAAAGACTTTGTATGCAACATCGTCAACATATACAGTCGTAGATATAGAGTAAAATTGAACATTATTTTTATTATTTGGAACGGAAGGTGTGGATGCCATAGTTGTAACTCCTGTCAGAGAAGATATACCATTTGCTATGTTATCATTACAGATTTTTTCGACATCTTCATCCTCCAGTTTGACAATGGATAAATCTGATAGTTTTTCTGACATTAAATTGAGTTCATAGTCAGTAGAAAAACTGGTAGATTCGCCAGCGGCAATCGCGGCATGTTTATTATCCTGTAATTCAAAATACTCTGTTAAAGTATTTATTGCTTCATCACGCTTAGTGGTTGAGATACTATCGATTTCTTTAGCAATAATTACTTCATTAATATGGCTGTTATGTAACGGAGATGCATTTACAATACTATTTGTTAAAAAAATGCCAGCACAAACGCTACATAAATATAATATTTTTTTCGTAATAAAACCTCCTTCTTTATATTCATAGGCATATCCACATTGTAATGAAGAGGTGATGGGATAATTAAATATTCCATGTTAATACATTATGTTTTTTCCTCCTCATTATCTTTGAGAATCGAAATCACATCATTCTCAATAAAAGCATTGAGTTTTGATTTATTATCTTTGCAAAGAAAAAGTGATTGTATAGTAAGTATATACTTAGATATGATCAGTGTCAAGAACTAAAAAAATAAATAGTCAAAATTCTAGAACCGTATTACTCATAGATTTTTCTTGACTTTTATAGGGGATTGTTCTACAATCCAGATAGTTATTTTGGAAAACTCGATCTATACTGTTTTATTCATGCAGGGGCGCCTTTTAGGCTGAGATGCATTCGTCATATGATGCGGTCCCTTGAACCTGATCCGGGTAATGCCGGCGTAGGAAGCCTGAATTGTTACTTCTGGAAACGCCTGCATGATGTAGGTGTTTTTTCTTTTATTTATTATATAAAAAACGGAGGAATTCTGCGAATGAAATTGTGCGAAACACTGATTCAGGAAAACATGGAGAGCTGGCTGGCTTCGGCAGACCTTCCTTTTCTGGATGACATGGTTCATGATCGTCTGGATCATAAGAAATTTGTTCGTTATCTGATTCAGGATACCCAGTATCTGGCATCCTTTGCAAAAATTTATGCCTGGTCCTTTGTAAAAACCGATCAGCTGGATGTCATGCGCCGTCTTTACGAAGAGATGGGAATTATTGTAGCCGGAGAGACGGATTCTCATGTAACTTATCTGAAAGATGAAGGAATCGATCCGGAAATGGTTATGGAAGAGGAGACGACGGAAGCCTGCAGCGAATATATTGACTGTATGCTGAAGGCAGCCAAAGAAGGAACCCTGGCAGAAGGAATTTTTGCTGCCGGTCCCTGCAATTTCAGCTATTACTATATCGGTCTGGAATTGAAACGCCGGATGGAAGCGTTGGGAAATTATGAAACCAATTATTTCCGTCCCTGGCTGGATTACTATATTTCACCGGCGTATAAGGCAGGCTGTGATCATTTCCATGAGCTGTGTGACATGGTATCCCAGGATCTTTCAGCAGAAGAGGAAGAATCCATTCGTACCGTATTCCGTCAGTGCAGTGATTATGAGAGAGATTTCTGGATCATGGCTTACCAGGAACAGGAGGAGTAAATGCTTCACTTTGACCATGTTACTTTTACATATGATGGAGCCTCTTCTCCGATTCTCCAGGATGTTTCCTTCTCTTTGGAAAAGGGTTCCTTTGTCAGTATCATCGGTGCCAGCGGAAAGGGAAAATCCACGATCTTTCGTCTTCTGAATGGTTTGGAGCACCAGCAGAGCGGTTCCATTACCATGGATGGGGTGGATATTCGTCAGCTTCATCAATACAGTTCCTATATGCCCCAGAGGGATCTGCTGTTTCCCTGGCGTACTGTGGAAGAAAATGTAATGCTGCCCATGGTAGTACAGGGAATTCCAGGGAAGGAGAGGAAGGCGGCGGCTCATGAAATGCTGGAGCAGGTTGGTCTGGGAGAGTGGAAGGATGCTTATCCCCGGGAATTGTCCGGAGGAATGGCACAGAGGGTTTCTTTTGCCAGAACACTTTGTGTCGGATCGGATCTCCTTCTTCTGGATGAACCGTTCAGCGCTCTGGATTCCATTACGAGAATTTCCCTTCAGGAATGGCTCCAGAAGCAGTGGCTGGATCTGAAAAAGACCATCCTTTTTATCACCCATGATGTGGAGGAGGCCTTGTTCCTGTCAGAAAAAATTCTGGTGCTGACGGGAAGTCCTGTGACAGCCATGCAGGAATTTGAGGTTCCTCTTCCAAAAGAGCGGAATCGACAGATGCTCATGGAACCGAAGGTAATGGAAATGAAGGAACAGTTGATTGCCAGTTTGCGGCAGGAGGCAGAAGAATGAGTCGGAAAGAAGCCCGCTTGTGGGGGCTGGGATTTGGAGTTTTCTTATTGTTGATTTGGCAGCTGGCAGCCAATCTGATTCATAAGTCCTTCCTGCTCCCCGGTCCGCTGAATGTTCTGGAGAGTTTATGGGAAAACCGGGCGGAAATTTTTATGGTACATTTCCCGGCCACCATGAAAGTGATGGTTCTGGGTGCCCTGATTTCCATCCTGCTGGGAGTTGTGCTGGCGGTGATTATGGACTGGGATTCCCGGATTGAACGGGCAGTGTATCCGCTGCTGACGGTCACTCAGACCATACCGGTGATGTGTCTGGCGCCTGTTTTTGTTTTGTGG
>JAQXIM010000046.1 GCA_029007785.1 Clostridiales bacterium
TTTTTGTAATTTCCGCTCTCAGAACTGACGAAAATACTCGAAACTCTCTCATATTATGTACTGCCAGAAAGGACTTACCATGTACTCAGATTGTCATATGCATACATCCTTCTCCAGCGATTCCGAAACACCGCCGGAACATCAGATCGAAGAAGCCATTCGTCTGGGAATGAAACACCTTACGATTACAGATCATTACGATCTCGATTTTCCTCCCGGAGAGCTGGATTTTCTTTTTGATTCTCAGGAATACTGGAAGAAAATGACGGAGCTTCGCGAAAAATATGCTCACCGAATTTCTCTTCGTATCGGTGTGGAGTTGGGTCTTCAGCCCCATCTGACACAAGAAATACCGGCATTTGCGTCTTCTCTTCCCTTCGATTATATCATTGGATCCACCCATGTCTCGAGAAGAATTGATCCTTATGAGAGAGAGCAATTCATCAAAGGAATCTCCGAAGAAGAGGCTTACCGCATCTATTTTGAAGATGAACTCAAAAATCTGAAAACCTTTGACTGCTATGATGTTGTCGGCCATCTCGATTATGTTGTACGTTATGGTCCCAATCAAAATCGTTATTACAGCTATGAAAAATACCGTGATGTTCTGGATGCCATTCTTGAGGTAATCATTGATAAAGGCAAGGGTTTGGAATGCAATACTGCAGGATGGAAAGCCGGCCTGGGTATGCCTCATCCCCTTCCCCATATTCTTCGCCGTTACCATGAACTGGGCGGCCGTCTGATTACTCTGGGCTCCGATGCTCACACTCCGGAGGCTCTTGGCTACAGCTTTCCGAAGGCAGGTGAGCTTCTGAAAGACTGCGGCTTCCGGTATTATGCAGTATTCCAAAACAGAACTCCGGAATTTTTCCCCTTATAAAGAATTCTTCCGACTGCCGCAGATTCCTATACCTATGCCGATTTCTATAACTATATCGATTCTTATAACTATATCGATTCTTATAACTATATCGATTCCTATTCCTGTTCCGAAGGATTTTCTCCCAGCATTCGAAGAAACTCTTCTTCTGAAATAATCGGAATCCCCAGTTCTCTTGCTTTCTTATTTTTTGAAGAACCGGACTGGATATCATTATTAATCAGATAATCTGTTTTTCCGGTAACAGAAGAAGTCACCTTACCGCCAACGGATTCGATTCTGGCCTGGGCTTCTTTTCTGTTGGAAAAGTGTTCCAGAGATCCGGTGATAACAAAGATTTTGCCCTCAAAACCGGGTTTCTTTTCTTCTTCCTGAGGCTTTTCCAATTCCAGGACGGAAAGAAGCTCGGTAAAAATCTTCTGATTTTTTTCCCTGGAGAAATACTCCACAATTCCTTCTGCCAGAATCGGACCAATTCCTTCCACAGCGACAAATTCGTCATAAGTTCCATGTCGAACCCGTTCCGGATCGTACTCAAATGCTTTGCTGATGACTTTCGCATTGGCGGCCCCGATTCCTGCAATTCCAATTCCATAAAGCAATCGGGCCAGAGTGGTTTTTCTGGCTCGTTCTGCGGATTCCACCAGTTTATCAAAGGATTTTTTTCCGAAGCCTTCCATTTCCATGATGGTTTCTTCGTGACGATCCAGACGGAAAATATCCGCAAAGGAATGAATGAGACCGGCTCCGATGAATTTTTCCAGAGTGGCTTCGGATAAGCCTTCGACATTCAACGCATCTCTGCTGACAAAAAGTGCAAAACTCTTAATTTTCTTCGCTTCACACTCCGGATTGGTACAATAAAGAGACTTTACCCCATTGTTCTGATGAATCTCCGTGGTGCCGCCGCAGATCGGACAGGTTTCCGGAATGGGAGCCAGACCGCTTCGAGTCAGGTTTTCTGCAATCTGGGGAATAATCATATTGGCTTTGTACACCGTAATCCGATCATTTTCTCCAAGTTCCAGAGCCTCCATAATACTGATATTATGGACGCTGGCTCTGCTCACAGTGGTTCCTTCCAAAACCACCGGATCAAAAACAGCCACCGGATTTATCAGACCCGTTCGGGAAGGGCTCCACTCTATATGATCCAGTCGGGTCTCACCCAGTTCATCGGCCCATTTAAAGGCCATGGCATTTCTGGGGAATTTTGCCGTTCTTCCCAGACTCTCTCCATATGCAATATTATCCATAAGAAGAACCAGACCGTCAGACGGAAGATCATTATCCAGCACCATTCCTGCGAAATTCACAACCACACCCGGAAGGGTTTCCCGATTCACTTTCTCATAATAAACAACGTCAAAGCCCTGCTCCTTCAGCCACAGGAACTGTTTTTCCCGGGAATTTTCAAAATCAACACCCTCGGCACGAACAAGGGAAAATGCGTAAAAGCGTACCTTTCTCTGGGCTGTCACCTCATTATTCAGCTGCCTTACGGAACCGCTGCAAAGATTGCGGGGATTCTTATATTTCTCTTCCACATCGGTAATCTGGTGATTAATCCGGTTAAAATCAGAATAACGAATCACTGCCTCCCCACGAAGAATCAATTCTCCCTGATAGGGAATCCGAAGGGGAAGATTCTGAAAAACCTTTGCATTATTGGTGACAACTTCCCCGGTTTCTCCATTGCCCCTGGTTAGCGCCTTGACCAGCTGGCCTCCCTGATACGTGAGCACAATGGTGAGTCCGTCCATTTTCCAGGAAAGAAGCCCTTCCTGATCTCCCAGCCAGTCTGCCAGGTCTTCCACATTTTTTGTCTTATCCAGAGAAAGCATGGGAGACTCATGGGCTTCTCTGGGAAGCTGACTCAACAGCTCATATCCAACCCTCATGGTAGGACTTCCTGCCAGAACGACTCCGGTCTTCTTCTCCAGCATCTGCAGCTCATCGTAAAGCTTGTCATACTCATAGTTTGACATGATCTCCGAGTTGTTCTGGTAATATTCCAGGGATGCCTGATTCAGAATATCTCTCAGTTCCTTCATTCGTTCCATCTCTGTTCTTTCCATAATTTCCCCCTTGCATTTCTCCATTGATTTACTGCTTCAGCAGCTTTTCCAGTGTTTCCAGCTCTTTCCCTTCTACTTTTCTCCAGGATCCAACCGGAAGATCACCCAGCTTTATGTTCATAATACGCACTCGCTTCAGACTCCGTACCCGATAGCCCAAAGCTTCACACATACGGCGAATCTGACGGTTCAATCCCTGGGTCAAAATAATCCGAAACTCATTAAAGGCCGTCTTTTCCACCAAACAGGGACGGGTCACGGTATCCAGAATGGGGACACCACTGCGCATGGCCTGAAGAAATTCCATATTTATAGGACGATCTACGGTTACCACATATTCCTTTTCATGGTAATTGCTTCCCCGCAGAATCTTATCCATCATTTCACCCTGATTCGTCATGAGAATCAGACCTTCCGATGCTTTATCGAGACGTCCTACCGGATAAATCCGGCTGGGATAATTCATCCATTGAACAATATTGTTCTCTTCCACCTCAGCAGTGGTACAAACAATGCCCACCGGTTTATTTACAGCCAGAATAATTCTCTCTTCTCCATAGGAGACTTTCTCACCACGGCAAAGAATCTCCTGAGAAGCAGAGACTTTCATTCCCATCTCTGCCACTTTGCCATCCACCAGAACCTGACCGCTCTCAATGAGCCGATCGGCTTCCCTTCGGGAACACACTCCGGCTGCACTGAGGAATTTGTTCAAACGCATTTCTTCCACAAACAGTCACCTCATTAACGAATAAACATGGCGTCGCCAAAACTAAAGAAACGATATCTTTCTTTGACCGCTTCTTCATAAGCATCCATTATATGATCTCTGCCGGCCAGAGCAGATACCAACATCATCAAAGTAGATTTCGGCAAGTGGAAATTGGTGATCAAAGCCTCTACCATCCGAAACTGATAACCGGGATAAATAAAAATATCCGTCCATCCGCTTCCCGGCTGAAGAACTCCATTTTCATCCGAAGCAGATTCCAGAGTCCGGCAGCTGGTGGTTCCCACTGCGATAATGCGGCCGCCCTGGCGCTTCGTCTCATTGATGATCTCCGCCGTTTCTTCATCCACCATATAGAATTCGGAATGCATATGATGATTTTCCACCTGTTCCACCTTTACCGGCCGGAAGGTTCCCAGTCCCACATGAAGAGTGACCTCTGCAATTCTAACGCCTTTGGCACGAATGGCTTCCAGAAGTTCTTTTGTAAAATGAAGACCTGCTGTAGGTGCTGCTGCGGAGCCATTATGTTTGGCATATACCGTCTGATACCGTTCCTTATCCTCCAGATGATGGGTAATATAGGGAGGCAGGGGCATCTCGCCCAACTGGTCCAGAATCTCTTCAAAGATGCCTTCATAAGAAAACTGAATCAATCGATTTCCTTCCTCCACGATATCGACAACCGTGCCTTTCATCAGACCGCCAAAATCAAGAACCGTTCCGATCTTTGCCTTTTTACCGGGTTTTACCAAAGTTTCCCAGATATTATCCTCTCTTCTCTTCAGAAGAAGAACCTCAATCATGGCTCCGGTTTCTTCTTTTACACCATACAGCCTGGCCGGAAGCACTCTTGTATTGTTGATGACGAGACAGTCTCCCTCTCTCAGTTCACTAAGAATATTCCGGAAAATCGTATGCTGAACCTTTCCCGTCTTCTTATCCAGAATCAACAGTCGGGAAGAAGATCGATCTTCAATGGGATCCTGGGCAATCAACTCCTCGGGCAGCTGATAGTCAAATTCATTTACATCCATATTTTATGTTATCCTCCTGATCTTTAAACAAGTAATCCGCCTCTCCCCGGACAAAAAGAACTGTTCCGTCAATCTGCAGACAAAGTGATAAAAGTTCTGTAAGCAGGGAGAAAACGGGCCGCATTCTGCCGCCCGTTCCTCATATCATCTGTCTCTATTTATTCATCTTCCTCAGCGGGAAGTTCCGGTTTGTAAGGAGAGAGATATTCATTATAAATATATCCCGATGTACCGTCACTGAGTACTACTTTGCTCCATTTCTTACTGGTTCCCACAACATGAACCCAGTCACCGGCAGGAACCATAACATACTCATCTCCATCGGTGGAGGGAGTGGTACGGCATTTTACATCACTGACAGCATATTGAATATCATCTGTCTCTTTAAACGTAATCTCCTTCGTCTCGGAAGGTTCTGCTTCTGTGCTTTCTTCTTCCGAAGATTCCTCAGCAGAGGAGCTCTCCTCAGGAGACTCGGAGGATTCCGGTTCACTGGCCGTCTCCGACTCATCCGTTTCACCGGACAGTGCTGCAATGAATTTCTTCAGATCTGCATCGGCTTCCAGGGCCTGAAGATACTGTTCGTTCACATCAGCAGCCAGCTCTTTCACTTCCTGTTTATCGGAAATTCCATTCATGAATACCTTCAAATTCGTATCAAAATCCTGATAACGAAGCAGACGAAGCTGTCCATTATCATCCGTCTTTACATAAGCCGGTTCCAATCCGGGAGCTGCCGTAGCAATGTTCTTAAACTTCATGGAATATACTATATAAAGAGCATATTCTCCTTCTTTCTCACCATCCAGAACGTAAGTGGTAATATCCTGAAAACCTTCAATGAATTCGCTTTCCTTGACTAACTGATCCATATCCACGGAAACGGATTCATCCAGAAGCTTCTTCAGTTCTTCTTCATTCTGTTCCGTCCGTGCCGTGTAGTAATCTGTAATCAACTTCTGAATATCAGCATTGCCATTCTTTGTCCAGTTGATTGCCTCTTCCGTTACAGCAGCATCGCCGGTGCCCGGTTCCTTTGACGAACCGCCGTTCAGCAAACCTTTTGCCACAGCTGCAATTGCACAGACAGCAAGAACAGCAATGACAACGATAACCACAATCCGGCCTTTACCGCTCTTACTCTCCCTGGTCTGTTCGGGATAATCCATATTTAAGGAAGGAGATGTCTTCACCTGGGAACTCATCCGATCTCCGCGGGTTCCTCCGGTGTATACTCCCCGGTTTCCTGTTTCCCTTCTATGATTGGCAGTAACATCTTCTTTCTCATTCTCTGCCATCGGATCCTCAATTACCGGTTCAATCTTACGAACCGGTCTCTGAGACCACGGAGAAACATCTGACTTTATCTCTTCTGTGGTATCCTTTTCTTTATTCTCCTTTGTTTCTTTCGTATCCAGTTGGATTTCGATAAAATCGTCATCCAGTTCATTCTCAAAATCTTTTGACATAACTGCCGCCTTTCGTCCAGTCTATAGATATGTAATATTTTAGACGCATAATTGTAATATCTTTGTAATATGCCATCCAAAATGCCATATGTAATTCTAGCAAACACACATATAATTGTCAATTATGATTCCCTTAGTAATTGTGAAAGAATCTTTAAATCTGAGGGGATGAATCCAATTCTTTCCATTTGTCTGCTATTTCTTTTTTCAAAGATTTGACCGAACTTTCCTGTCTGGCTTAAGCTGATTCCATGTACTCAAACCGGCTGAATGACAGCAGGCTGCTTACAACTCCATGGAATGCTCAATCAGGAAATCGCAGCACAGTCCAGACCAAAGATTTGAATTACTTTTTCCTCTTTTCCTGTGACTCTCCGAAGAATTCTTTCTTCTCTGGAATACTGATATACGGAATAAGAGAGACGATCTTCCTTCTCCACCACGGTCTCATTCACATCTTCCACCATCTCTGCCAGCTTTCCGGCATCATTCCAGTCATCCGCCTGTACCAGAAGCATCTCATGAATACTGGAGGGAAGAATCCAAACCTTCTCCCAGTCCATATCCTCCAGAAAACGATCCAGAACTCCTTCATAAAACAGGGCAATGGCTCCCATATACTGACGCTTATTTGTTACAACGTATACGGGAATCCTGTTGTCCTTGGAAGAGGATTCTTTATCAAAAAAGATGCTCTGTTCCGGCGCTTCCCCGGGAATCATGCCGCCCGTCCCCAGCTGCCACAGCTTTTTCATCATTTCATCCAGACACATAACGGCAACAGGAAGCATCTTTGGCAGATTCCAAAGGCTCTGCTCATAAATATCTTTCTCGCATACCTGCCACTTCTCCATCATTTCATTGGTAATCCTCACGGTACCGGTAAAATCCGCCCCATCTTCCACGAGCAAATAATATACCAGTGCCAGATCCAGAAAACGGCGATGGGGTGCATCTTCCAGATATTTTTCATTTTCTCCGGCAGAGATGATTCTTGCTCCCAGACAAAGCTTTGCTTCCTCCCAGGTATCCAGGGAAGGCAGATTTGCCGGCGGCTGACCGCAGGACTGATATAAAAGAAAAATCTGCTGTGCCACCGCCTGGAGATCTTCCCCCCGGTTCAGCTGTTCGTAATATGGCTGCAAATCGATAACCGGAGTCATTCTTTCTCCCCGGGTGAGAATGCACACCACATCCCGGATTTTTCCATTATTTCCGGTAAGGCGATGAATCTCAGCCTTCCCTTGATCACCAAGTTTTCTGCTCAATTCCTGCTGTACCAATTCGCTCCATTCTCTATCACTCATTCCAATCCTCCTGACATGGGAAAACTCCTCAAGAATATTTCACAAAACAAACTGCCGCCACAGATTATTTCATTACAGAAAACCAAATCGCTTGAGATTTCTTCCCAATAGGACAGATCATGGGATAACGGTATTTCTCTACATTTTAAGAATTATAAGAAAAAGAAAAATGCATCTGATAGGAATCGAACC
>JAQXIM010000047.1 GCA_029007785.1 Clostridiales bacterium
TAATGACAGTCTGAATGGATGCGGCAGCCATAAAGATCGCCATGCTAAAATCGGTGAAGGCTGTATTGGCGAGGAAGCCCTGATCCAGGCAGTGTGCCATCCTGCTTTGAGGAATCTTCCATTTTATCTGGAAACACCCAATGATCTGGCTGGTTATGGAGATGAAATTCAAAGACTTCGTCAGGCTTATCGTTTGCGGGTGGAAAATGCTTCGGAAGCATCCCTTTAAATCCTTTTCCCCGGAAAGGGATTGGGAGGAAGGAACAGATCATGAGAATGATATGGGAGAGATATATCACGAGACCGATAACGAAATACAAACAGAATCCGGGAATCCGGTCAATGGAGTGGGAGAGAAAACACCCCGGGAGTGTATGACGGATTGCTGCTGACTCAGCATATTCATACCTGTGTAGTGGATAGGATTCAGGATGGAGACAAGGAAGTGGCGGACGAACTTTGCAGCGTCATTCAAAAACTCATGTGTTGAGGAGGTAATGGTTGAAAAAAGCAGATTTTATTCTCATCGGAGTTATCTTTGCAGCAGCCCTGGCTGCCCTGGGATGGATCCGGATATCACGATCCCAGGGAAATCAGGTTGTGGTATATATTGATGGAACGGAAACGGCCAGATACTCATTGGAAGAAGACCTGGTAACGGAAATCGAAAGTGAAAAGGGAGGAAAAAACACACTGACCATTGCAAACGGAGAAGCTTCTGTTACGGAAGCCAATTGTCCGGACGGTCTTTGTGTGCATCAATCTTCCATTTCTTATGACGGGCAGACCATTGTATGTCTTCCTCACCGAGTAGTGGTGGAAATTCAGGGGGAGGAAGAAATGGATGTGGATGGTATTGCCCGCTGAGAAAACGAATAAGGTATTTTTTATTAATGAAGAATGGAAAAAGCATAGTATCACACTCTGACAACGAAAGGAGCAGGGGGTAGGATGAAAAGTAAAGCGGCAGAGTACGGGCTTTTGGCAGCTCTTGCCATGGTATTAAGTTATGTGGAAGCACAATTTCCGGTATTTTTTGCTGTGCCGGGTATGAAACTGGGTCTGACCAATATTGTGGTATTGATATCTCTGTATCGCCAGGGAACAAAGAGTGCCTTTGCCATCAATCTGGTGCGTATTGTATTGACGGGATTTACCTTTGGGAATCTTTTCAGTATGATTTACAGTCTCGCCGGAGGCTGTCTGAGCTGGGTGATTATGGCAGCAGCAAAGAAATGGGGGCCTTTCAGTATGACGGGAGTCAGCGTAGCCGGTGGAGTCGGTCATAATATCGGACAGATTCTGGTGGCCCTGTTTGTCCTGGAAACAGGGAAGCTCATTTACTATCTTCCTTTTCTCATGATTTCCGGTGTGGCAGCCGGTGTGGTCGTGGGACTTATCGGAAGCGGGATTCTGCGTCGGCTTCCTCCGTCCGCTTAGATGAAAAGAGATGGATTTCAGGATTGTTTTTGTGCAGCATTGTGATTTTTCTCATGAAACCGAACGATTTGATGAATTTTGCAAATAGAATAAAAATTGTTGTAACATAAAAAATGAAGGATGTATTTGAGAAAATTTCATAAAGAAAAAAGCAAATGAAAATAAAGTGAAAACTAGTCGAAAAAATACTTGCCATATGAAGCAGCAATATGTATAATATGGGCATAAGGTATGTCGTTATATAGTAATCGGTAATGAAAAAGTACATACGATATATCGAGTCCAAATAACAGATTGATTAGAAGGAGGCCAATTATGAGTCAGGGTTATTTTGAAATCCGCAGACCGGCAAATGAACCGGGAAGAGTTTACTCCGCTGGCAGTGCTGCCAGAGAGAGCCTTAAGAAAGAACTGGAAAGACAGTCCTCTATTCAGGTGGATATTCCGGTAATTATTGGTGGGAAGGAATATTTTACAGAAGAAGTTGTAAATTGCGTAATGCCGCATAATCATCAGCACGTACTGGCCACCTGCCATAATGCATCCAAAGATGAACTGATGCTGGCTATGGATGAAGCAGAGAAAGCAAAGAAAGATTGGGAGAACATGCCTTGGGAGCATCGTGCTTCTATTTTTCTGAAAGCTGCAGATCTGTTGGCCGGTCCTTACCGTGATCTTGTAAATGCCGCTACGATGCTGGGACAGAGCAAGGTTGCTTTCCAGGCTGAGATCGATTCTGCCTGCGAGCTGGCCGATTTCCTTCGTTTCAATGTATACAATGCTCAGGAGATTTATAAAGAGCAGCCTGCAAGCACTGGTACGGTTTGGAACCGTAACTCCTACCGTCCTCTGGAAGGTGTTGTTGTTGCTGTTTCTCCTTTCAACTTTACTTCCATCGGCGGAAACCTTCCGGTAGCTCCCGCTGTTATGGGCAACACCGTTATCTGGAAACCTTCGTCCACTGCAGTTCTTTCCAACTACTATGTAATGAAGATTCTGGAAGAAGCAGGACTTCCCGCCGGTGTTATTAACTTCGTTCCCAGCCATGGTTCTGATGTAAACCGTTACGTTCTGACCGATCCTCGTCTGGCCGGCTTCCATTTCACCGGATCCACTGCTGTATTCCAGCAGGTATGGGAGACCGTTGGTAAGAATATTTCCAAATACCACAGCTATCCTCGTCTGGTTGGTGAGACCGGTGGTAAAGACTTCATCTTTGCTCATCCCACTGCAGATGTAGATGCACTGGTATCTGCTCTTGTTCGTGGTGCTTTCGAGTATCAGGGCCAGAAGTGTTCCGCTGCTTCCCGCGCTTACATCCCTGCAAGCCTTTGGGAAACTGTAAAAGAAAAAATGCTGGCTAAGATCGCTGATATCAAGGTTGGCGATGTAGCTGAATTTGATACTTTCATGGGTGCTGTTATTGACCGCGCTTCCTATGATAATATCGCTTCTTATGTAAAATATGCAGAAGAGAGCGAAGATGCTGAAATCCTGTGCGGATCCATGGATGATTCCGTTGGATACTTCGTATATCCTACCGTTATCCTGGCAAAGACCAAAGATTTCAAGACCATGAAGGAAGAGATCTTTGGACCGGTTCTTACTGTTTATGTATATGAAGATGAAGATCTGGATGCAACTCTGGAAGCCTGTGATCAGGGAAGCCCTTATGCTCTTACCGGTGCTATCTTTGCAAAAGACAGAAGTGCCATCATCAAGATGGAGCAGGCTCTGACTCATGCAGCTGGTAACTTCTACATCAACGATAAGCCCACCGGTGCTGTTGTCGGACAGCAGCCTTTCGGCGGAAGCAGAGCATCCGGAACCAATGATAAGGCAGGAAGCAAGCTGAATCTGTATCGTTGGGTTAGCTGCCGTGTAATCAAAGAAAACTTTGTCTCCGATACGGCAATCACTTATCCCTACATGGACTAATTCATGAACAGTCTGGGACATAAACCAGAATGAAAAGGATTGGAACATAAAACCAGTATCATTTAAAGAATTAGAATAGAAAAAGAACAGAGGCAGTGACCTTCTTTGGAAGGAACTGTCTCTGTTCTTTTTCTAACGGTGCGTCTGTCGTCACATGCCGTGGGCAGATCAATGATCGGATGCAGGATCCGTGGGATCATCAGAAGGATTCTGAGAAGAATCGGAGTCGGAAGCAGGATTGGGAACAATCCGAAGATTGGGCTTTTCTGCGGGAACCGGTTCTTCGTCAAAATGAACTACTTCAGCCTGTTCCAGCATATCGCCTACAAGCTGCAGGGAAATCTGACAGGAAACAGCAATGGCATTGCGGAGCATTTTTGTTTCCATGGTCATGAGATCATCCGTTTCTTTCACATCAGCCAGCAGCGAAAG
>JAQXIM010000048.1 GCA_029007785.1 Clostridiales bacterium
GGTGAAACCGATTCGGCTCATCCGAGAGTAACTCAGGATATCTTCGGACTGCTGAGCAAAGACTATGCAGCAGCCGGTCACAGTGAAGAGTGGATCAACGATCATGTACATATTTCCGGTATCCAGTCCTGGAAGTTCAAAGCCTGGGGAGAAACCGATCACTCCGTAACGAAGATGACGGCCTTCTACTATCTGAGCAAACCTTACCTGGATGTATGGGAAGGACAGGAAGATCTGAAACCTGGTGATAAATATACTCTGGCAGGAAAAGAAGATACCAATTATTGCGGCGCAGATGAATTCGAATACCTTGCATATGAAGAGAGCGTTGCAGAATGGGCCATTAATGTTGTTAATGGTGTTTATGATCAGCCGGTTGTAAAAGAAGATCAGGTAATAAGCACCAGCGTAACTCAGAGTATTCTGACCTCTTATGGAAGCAAACCGTTTAATCTGAATGCAAGCACCTCCGGAGATGGACGTCTCACTTACAAGTCCAACAACACGGATGTTGTTAAAGTAGACAAGAATGGCAAAGTAACCATCGTTGGCACAGGAAAAGCTACCGTGACCATTACTGCTCATTCCTCTGAAACCTGCAATCTGGCAGTGAAGAAGATTGTTATTCGTGTAGTTCCTGCCAAGGCAGAGATCAAGAGTCTGAAGAAAGCCGGCAAAGGTGCTTTTGAAGTCAAAGTAAAGAAAGACATGAATGCTACCGGTTACATGGTTCAGTATTCTGCCAACAAGAGCTTTACCAAGGCTGTCAACATTATGGTAGGCAAAGTAAACCAGAATACCATTACTGTGAAGAAACTGGCTTCCGGCAAAACCTTCTATGTAAGAGTTTGTGCATACAAGAAGATGGGCGGATCCACCTATTGCGGTAAGTGGAGTAACGCAGGAAAAGTAACGATTAAATAAATGTGTAAACAAAATACATTCTTTTAGGAAAAATATAGAGAGGTTCGCAGGCGATTAATCAAGACAGGATAAACCGCTCAGCGAAAACTCCATGTAGGCTTCCAAAAAGCAAAAAAATGCCCCGGAACAAATTTTAAGTTCCGGGGCTTTTATAGAAAGAGGGGAAATTAGAAATCAATTTCCTGATCATAATAGCATGCAGTAAGCAGTTTTTCCATCTCTTCCTGGCTAGGCTGACGAGGATTGGAACCGGTGCAGGCATCACCGATGGCCAGTGCAGCAACGTCTTTCAGTTTTGCATTGAATTCTGCTTCATCGATAATTCCGCCTTCATAATCCTTGATGCAGGCAGGAATTTCCAAAGCCTGATTCATGGAACGAAGTTCAGCGATCAGAGCATCTACCAGTTCTTCGGTGGTTTCACCCTTCAGATGGATGAATCTTGCGATATCCGCATAGCGGGAAGCAGCAACAGCATCTTTGCTGTTATACTTGATTACCTTAGGCAGGTACATAGCATTTGCACAGCCATGAACGATATGTCCGCCGCTGTAAGCAGCACCGGTCTTGTGTGCCATGGAATGAACGATACCCAGCAGAGCATTGGAGAATGCCATACCAGCCAGACACTGAGCATTATGCATCTTCTCACGAGCTTTCATATCACCCTGGAAGGAAGGGATCAGATACTCATGGATCATCTTGATTGCATGAAGAGCCAGCGGATCGGTATAATCACAGTTCATAGTAGAAACATAAGCTTCGATGGCATGGGTCATAGCATCCATACCGGTGTGAGCAGTCAGTTTCTTGGGCATGGTCTCAGCCAGATCAGGATCAACAATGGCAACATCAGGAGTAATGTTGAAGTCAGCCAGAGGATATTTGATACCCTTGGAGTAATCGGTGATAACGGAGAAAGCGGTTACTTCTGTTGCAGTACCGGAAGTGGAGGGGATTGCACAGAATTTTGCTTTCGTACGCAGAGTGGGGAAATTAAAAGGAGTAATCAGATCTTCGAAAGTAGTTTCCGGATACTCATAGAAAGCCCACATAGCTTTTGCTGCATCAATGGGAGAACCACCACCCATGGAAATGATCCAATCAGGTTCAAATTCGCGCATAACAGCAGCACCCTTCATAACGGTCTCAACAGAAGGATCGGGTTCAACTCCTTCAAACAGTTTTACTTCCATACCAGCTTCCTGCAGGTAAGAAACAGCACGGTCCAGGAAACCAAAACGTTTCATGGAGCCTCCGCCAACAACGATAATCGCTTTCTTTCCAACCAGGTTCTTAAGATTTTCCAGGGCACCTTTTCCGTGGTACAGATCGCGAGGTAAAGTAAATCTTGCCATAATTGTTCTCCTTTCATAAAAAGCAGCAGATAATCCCACTGCTGCAGCAGCCAATTACCAATAACGGACAGCTGCTGCGTATTAGACTGCGTTCTAGTTTTGTTACTATTACTATATACTTTTTCCGACATCATGTCAATAGGAAAATGATTTATTTTTAACAAATATGTTAAAAATAAATCAGTCAGGAAAATAAATCCATCTGTCACAAGGAATAACAAATAAAAACCGGCAGGAAAACAATGATCGACTGGCAGAAAAACCTGCAGACCGGCAGGGAAACAATGATCGACTGGCAGAAAAACCTGCAGACCGGCAGGGAAACAATGATCGACTGGCAGAAAAACCTGCAGACCGGCAGGAAAACAATGATCGACTGGCAGGAAACAGCTGCAGGACAGAATAAGAAAGAATCACAGTGACGATAGCGAGGCTTCCGTAGTGAGGCCTGCGCTAGCTTCCGCCACCGAGCGAATTGTCTGAGCCGAAGGCGAGTTTTCGCGAATGGCGGATAATAAGCGCGCGGGCCGAACAGGAAACGAAGCGTGTCACGTGAACTTTCTTATTCTGTCCGCAAGCGTCCCCAGAAAGGAAAAAGTTCCCCAGAAAGGAAAAAGTTCCCCAGAAAGGAAAAAGTTCCCCAGAAAGGAAAAAGTTCCCAGAAAGGAAAAAGTTCCCCAGAAAGGAAAAAGTTCCCCGGAAAGGAAAAAGTTTCCCAGGAAGGAAAAGTTCCCGGAAAAGAATTATGTGTGGATCACAAATTGCCACTGCGGAGTATAGATTTCAGAGAGATTTTGGTATATACTAAAAGATAAATGAAATCGTCGTGAGAAACAGGAGGAGAAAAATGGATAAGAAACTTGGAAGAAATGATATGTGCTGGTGCGGCAGCGGAAAAAAATACAAATCTTGTCACGAATCCTTTGATGACAGAATCCGCAAAATTGCTGAGGAAGGACATATAGTTCCCACAAGAAATCTGATTAAAACTCCCGAGCAGATCGAAGGAATTCGAGAAAGCGGCAAAATCAATATTGCTGTGCTGGATGCAGTAGCAGAAGCCATTCATGTAGGCATGAGTACCGAAGAAATTGATGAAATTGTATATAAAAAAACGACAGAACTGGGAGGAATCCCGGCTCCGCTGAACTATGAGGGATTTCCAAAGAGTGTATGCACGTCCATCAACGATGAAGTCTGCCATGGTATTCCTTCCCCGGATATTATTCTGCAGGACGGAGATATCATCAATGTAGATGTTTCTACTATTTATAAAGGATTCTACTCGGATTCTTCCCGAATGTTCTGTGTGGGAAATGTTTCCGAAGAGAGAAAACGTCTCGTACGTGTTACAAAAGAATGTGTGGAACTGGGGCTTCAGCAGGTAAAACCCTGGGGATTCCTCGGAGATATGGCAGAAGCTGTACATCAGCACGCTCTGGAGAATGGTTATTCTGTCGTGGCAGACATCGGCGGTCATGGTGTTGGACTGGAATTTCATGAGGAACCCTATGTATCCCATGTAGCTTCCAGAGGAACGGAAATGCTTCTGGTACCGGGAATGGTATTTAC
>JAQXIM010000049.1 GCA_029007785.1 Clostridiales bacterium
CCACTTCCCTGTATCTGGAAACGGGGAAACATTTTTCCCGGGCGAAACTGGTCAGTCTTGTCATGAAATATTTCATCGATTACTATGAAGAGTTTATTGAAAAGGAAAGCCTGGCGTCGGTGATGGATGAGTATAATAAGAATCTGATCAATCGGGATGAAGAAGTGAGAATTCTTAGATCCAGGGGAGAATGGAAAGGTGTTTCTTTGGGAATTGATGAGAGCGGAGCTCTTCTGGTGAAGGATGAGGAGGGTAATGTCCGTTCCGTTGTGGCCGGAGAAGTCAGCGTTCGAGGATTATATCAATACACCTGATCTGTCGGAGTATCGGTATCGGAAGATGAATTGCCGAAGGCAGCATCCGGGGAGGATATCAATACACCTGATCTATCGGAGCATCGGTATCGGAAGATGAATTCCCGAAGGCAGTATCCGGACAGGGGATAATCCATAGAATCAATGAAAGAGAAGAAAACAGATAAATAAAAGGGAAAAAGTAAAAATAAAAGGAAAAAATTAAAGGAAATCAGTAAATGGCAGAAGGCGTAAGCGGAGGCCGGATACACAGATTTGGGAGGAAATGGAATGGCGGAAAATGTTACACTTTGCGGAGCCAATTCTTATCAGGAGAAGTATTATCTGAATGATCAGTTTTCCAGGCTTCCGGAACAGATTCAGCAGGAATTGAAGATCATGTGCGTACTTTTCGTGGAAGATGTAGGCGGCGTGCTGACTTTGGAGTTTCTGGAGGACGGTACCCTGACACTGAATGTGTCAAAAGAGGATGCCGATTATCTTTTCGATGAAATCGGAAGTGAATTAAAAATCCGGCAGATCCAGAGAGAAAAGAGAGAACTTCTGGAAGGTCTGGAAAAGTATTACCGGATTGTATTTCTTGGTCAGAATCCGGAAGATTGGGAAGAGGAAGAATGAGACTGGAAAATCGGGGAGGAACAAAGAGCGAAAGCCTGATACTGAAAGATCATCCTGTTTTTCTGGCACCCATGGCAGGAGTGACCGATCTTGCCTATCGTCTTCTCTGCAAAGAGCAGGGATGCGATGTCATGTGTACGGAAATGATCAGTGCTAAGGCTCTTTATTATAAGAACAAAAATACAAAGGAATTACTGATGCGGGAGCCGGAGGAGACGCCTTTAGCTGTCCAGTTATTTGGTTCGGAACCGGAACTGATGGCAGAAATGGCTGCTGCCATTGAGGATTCTTTTGAAATTATCGATGTCAATATGGGATGTCCCGTACCAAAAGTAGTAAATAATGGGGAAGGATCCGCTTTGATGAAAGATCCCCATAAGGTAACGGAAATTGTAACGGCCATGTGCCGAAAATTGAAAAAGCCTTTGACGGTAAAGATTCGAAAGGGTTTCGATGAAAATTCGGTGAATGCGGTGGAGATTGCCCGAAGAATCGAAGCGGCTGGGGCAGCAGCTATTGCGGTTCATGGCAGAACCCGATCCCAGTATTATGCAGGAAAGGCGGATTGGGATATTATTCGTCAGGTGAAGGAAGCGGTTAAAATTCCTGTGATCGGAAACGGAGATATTTTCCAGGCAGAGGATGCGATCCGTATGGTTCGGGAAACCGGCTGCGACGGTGTTATGGTGGCCCGGGGAGCCAAGGGAAATCCCTGGCTGTTCCATGAGATCCGGACTTACTGGGATACAGGCAGACTTCCTGAAAAACCGGGACGCCGGGAAATCTGTGATATGATTCTTCGTCACGGACAGCTTCAGATTCAGTATAAGGGAGAAAATGTGGCCATGCGGGAGATGCGGAAGCATGTGGCATGGTATACGGCGGGAGCGCCCCATTCTTCCGGATTGAGGGCCAGATGCAATACTCTGTCAACCTATGAAGAACTGCGGCAGCTGATGGAAGAATTTGCAGAAGCTTGAAAATCAGTTGACAAGGAGAAAGTCTCTGGAGTATAATATTACGCAATGTCAACGGGGAAACCGGTTGTTTTTTTCGCTTTGCAATCATTTTCGGCAGGCTTTTTTCTGTCAGGGAAACGGTTTGTTGAGCGGAGGAAAAGGATTGGCGACCGGATGTACAAACCGGATTTTATAGAATAGAAAAGAGTGTTCTATTATTTTATATTTATTTATAGAAGAAACAGTGAATGCATAGAATGAGAGAGGGATGGAATACTGTTTCTGAATTTTAAGAAAAGATCGAAGACCCATGGGGCAGGAAGGAAATGAAAATGGCAGATAAGAAAATACTTACTTATACTGGTTTGAAGAAACTGGAGGATGAGCTTCAGGATCTGAAGGTTGTTAAGAGAAAAGAGATTGCTGAGAAGATCAAGGAAGCCAGAGAACAGGGCGACCTTTCCGAGAATGCGGAGTACGATGCAGCAAAAGATGAGCAGAGAGATATCGAAGCTCGTATTGAAGAACTGGAAAAGCTTCTGAAAAACGTAGAAGTTGTTGTGGAAGAGGATATTAATCTGGATCAGATTAATATCGGCTGCCGTGTTAAGGTTCATGATACGGAGTTTGATGAAGAGATGGAATTTTCCATTGTTGGTTCCACAGAGGCAAACAGCCTGCAGGGAAAGATTTCCAATGAATCTCCGGTGGGAAAAGCACTTCTGGGCAAAAAGGTTGGAGATGAAGTAAAAGTAGAGACCCAGGCCGGTACGATGACCTATCAGATTCTGGCAATTCAGAGAGCAGAGAACTGATTTTATAATATAAGGTTCAAAAGACCAAAGCCTTTTGAACCAACATCATTGATTTCAGTGTAAGAAGAATTGGTTTAGGCGAAAGAGAAGATGCGACGGCGTCGTGTTCATAATGGAGGATAAAATGGCAGATAAGAACAATGCTCCCAAGCAGGAGCCCGATTTGAATCAGCAGAGAAAGGTAAGAAGAGAGAAGCTTGCCAATCTGCAGGCAGAGGGAAAGGATCCTTTTCAGATTACCAAAGCCGATGTGACACATCACAGTGTGGATGTGAAAGAGAATTATGAGCAGTTGGAAGGACAGACTGTAACGATTGCCGGACGTATGATGTTCAAAAGAGTTATGGGAAAGGCTTCTTTCTGCAATCTGCGTGACCTGAAAGGGGATATTCAGTCCTATGTGGCCCGGGATTCCGTAGGAGAAGAATCCTATGCAGATTTCAAGAAATTTGATATTGGTGATATTGTTTCCGTAACAGGTGCAGTATTTAAGACAAAAACCGGAGAGATTTCCATTCATGCGGAAAAGATTGTCCTGCTGAGCAAGAGTCTTCAGGTTCTTCCGGAGAAGTTCCACGGTCTGACGGATACGGATATGCGTTATCGCCAGAGATATGTGGATCTGATTATGAATCCGGAAGTGAAGAATACTTTCGTAAAGCGTTCTCAGATTCTGAAAGAAATCCGTAATTTCCTGGATGGAAGAGGATTTATGGAAGTGGAAACTCCCATGCTGGTTTCCAATGCCGGCGGAGCCGCTGCCAGACCCTTCGAAACCCACTACAATGCTCTGGATGAGGATGTAAAGCTTCGTATTTCTCTGGAGCTTTATCTGAAGAGACTGATTGTCGGCGGACTGGAGCGTGTTTATGAGATTGGCCGTGTATTCCGTAATGAGGGTGTTGATACCCGTCACAACCCGGAATTCACTCTGATGGAGCTTTACCAGGCATATACTGATTATGAAGGAATGATGGAACTGACCGAGAGCATGTTCCGTTATCTGGCAGAAAAGGTTTGCGGCAGTGCAGTGCTCAGCTACAACGGCACCATTATCGATATGTCCAAGCCCTTCGCCCGCATTACCATGATGGATGCAGTAAAAGAGTATTCCGGTGTAGACTTTACACAGGTTGCCACCGATGAAGAAGCAAAGAAGATTGCAGACGAGCATCATGTAGCATACGAAGAGCGTCATAAGAAGGGTGACATCATCAACCTGTTCTTTGAAGAATTCTGCGAAGAAAAGATGATTCAGCCTACTTTCGTTATGGATCATCCCGTAGAGGTTTCTCCTCTGACCAAGAAGAAACCGGAGAATCCCGAACTGGTAGAAAGATTTGAGCTTTATATCTATGGCCGTGAGATGTGCAACGCTTATTCCGAACTGAACGATCCCATCGATCAGCGTGAGCGTTTCGCTGCTCAGGAAGAAGCATTTGCAGCCGGCGATGAGGAAGCAAACCACACCGATGAAGATTTCCTGAATGCTCTGGAGATCGGTATGCCTCCCACAGGCGGCATCGGCTACGGAATCGACAGACTGGTTATGCTGCTGACCGATTCTGCAGCAATCCGTGATGTTCTGCTCTTCCCGACCATGAAATCCCAGGGTGCGGCAAAGAACGAAGCAAACAATGCAGCTCAGGCCGCTGCAGCAGTGAAAGCTGAAGAAGTTCCGGAGAAGATCGATTTCTCCAACGTAACCATTGAACCTCTCTTCGAGGAGATGGTTGATTTCGAGACCTTCAGCAAATCGGATTTCCGTGCCGTTAAGGTAAAAGACTGCGTGGCAGTTCCGAAGAGCAAAAAGCTCCTTCAGTTTACTCTGGATGACGGAACCGGTACAGACCGCACCATTCTGAGCGGAATTCATGAGTATTATGAACCGGAAGAACTGATCGGAAAGACCTGCATTGCCATTGTCAACCTGCCTCCCAGAAAGATGATGGGCATCGATTCCTGCGGTATGTTGATTTCTGCCGTCCATGAGGAAGGAGGAAAAGAAGCACTGCATCTTCTGATGGTGGATAATCATATTCCTGCAGGTGCAAAGCTGTATTAAGATCGAAGCCGCGTCGAATGATGCAGAAAGAGCGGAATTGAGATGGAGTAGAGCGGAATAGATAATAATAGAGCATAATAGATAATCATAGAGAATAATAGAAGAACTACGATTGAAAACCTCTGGATGGTGCAGGATTTATCCTGCAGCTGTTCAGGGGTTTTTTTCTTATCCTGCAGGATAATGAGAAGAATCTGTATTGCTTCTGAAGGGTCTGACAGAAATGCTCCATGTAAAGTCTGTATTATCGGGTATCACTGCATACATGGAGGCACATTGAGATAATAAAAATGCTTGCTAATGAAACGGTAAGATGTTAATCTTGTCATAGGCAGCGGTAATGTCGATCCTGTTTGATTGTTGGTTGTGGTGACTTAACAATACTACTTGTAGGACTTGGTTTCCACTGCTTTTTGATTTAGAGAAAGAAAAACTGCGTATACAAAGATAGGGTTGATTCCTTATGAATGAGGTTATGCCTGTGCTCTATACAAAACTGTTTGCCCGGATGGACAAAGAGAACGGCGCTGAATAGGAGGAAATCATATGGTCAATGTCAGTGATCTGAAGCGTAACGCCTTTATGCTCAAGGGCGCTCTGGACGAGTGTGGCTATGATTGGTGGTGGCACTCTTTTACCGGACATCACAGCATCACCGGCGAAGAAAAGGCTTTTTTTATAGAATTTTTCACCTGCAATCCCGCACTGGGCGGCGCGGAAGCAATTCTGGGACAGCTTCCAGAAAATCAACGGGCAGATCGTAAGCCATCCTATCTGATGGTCAAAGCAGGGGCATGGGGTGAGGATGCCGTACAACTCCACCGTTTTTTCGGTTGGAACAGCGTGTCTATTTTCGATGGTACTCCCTTCTGCGTGGAGGCAGGTGACTGTTATTTGAGTGAGACACAGACCCGCGGCAGCGTCCACGTGGAAAATGCCGAAGAGCATCCGGAGTGGATGTGCGGCAATGGCAGTATGCGCTGGGATCTGCACATCGACAAGCAGATTGCCTATAATGTGGGATACGGTGCCAGCAAGCCCCTGCGGGAGAGTGGAGTGTTTGAGATGTTCTGGCACGCGGAAGGGATGAAAACCGCTTATTCCGGTCAGGTGACTTTTAATGGGGAAAACTACCTCATAACTCCTGAAACCTGCTATGGGTACGCCGACAAGAATTGGGGAAAGGATTTCACCAGCCCTTGGGTCTGGTTGTCCTCAAACAATCTTACCAGCACCATCACGGACAAAAAACTTACCAACAGCGTGTTCAACATCGGCGGAGGCCGCCCGAAGATCGGTCATCTGGCCCTTGATCGCAAGCTGCTGGCAGCCTTTTACTACGAAGGTGAAAGCTACGAATTCAACTTCTCTAAATTCTGGACCTTAACCCGCACGGAGTTCAGCTGCCGGGAAACAAAAAGACAGATTATCTGGCATGTGGAGCAGGAAACACCCCTGCACCGCATGATCACGGATGTCACCTGTGAGAAAAAAGACATGCTGCTTATCAACTACGAGGCTCCGGATGGAGCCAAGCGTCATAACCGTCTGTGGAACGGCGGCAACGGTATTGGCACGGTGCAGCTCTATGAGTGCCATTTGGGAAGGGAGCGGCTCATTGATGCGGTGCGAGCTGAAAATATCGGCTGTGAATACGGCGAGTATTGCTGAATCAGAGGTGGAATATGAAGAAAACAACAAAAATCTTACTTGCCGTATGCTTAACCGTATTTCTTGTCATTGGAATCGGAGGCTATGCCTATGTGTCCGACTATTATCACGCCGATGAGATAGCTGTGGAAGCTATGACCGTAAAGACTGATGGTGTGCAGATAGAGCAAGACAGAAATGTGATCTGGTTTGTCCCCGAAAAGCCGACGATTGGGATGATATTTTACCCCGGCGGTAAGGTGGAGTATACGGCCTATGCGCCCCTGCTGCGAATCTGTGCGGAACAGGGGATCCTCTGCGCACTGGTGCAGATGCCCGGCAATCTGGCGGTGCTGGATGCTGGCGCCGCGGACGGAATCCAAGAAGAGCATCCGGAGATCACCGCCTGGTACATGGCTGGACACTCTCTGGGCGGCGCGATGGCTGCAAACTATGCTGCAGCGCATCCCGAGGACTTCGATGGATTGATCCTACTGGCCGCTTATTCTACCAAGGATCTTACTCAGACGCCTTTGCGGGTGCTTTCTGTTTATGGCTCGGAGGACGGCGTAATGAGTCGGGAAGCTTATGAAAAGAATCGTGCAAATCTTCCCGCAGATACTACGGAATTGGTGCTGAATGGCGGCTGTCACGCTCAGTTTGGCAGCTACGGTCCGCAGGAGGGCGACGGTGTACCCGCTATTTCGGGCGAGGAACAGGTTCGGAAAACCGCAGATGCGATTTCGGTGTTCATCGGACAGTGAGGAAGCAGGGCGTGATTATACTGGATTATCAGTGAAATGGCGATATATTTTCCATGCTTTTGACCGATAGGCATAACTTTAAAACCTTTCGACAAAAGGCTTGCAAAAAAGTATGGATTTCTTTGTCAAAACCGTCATAATAATCATAAAGGGATGATATTTTATTCATGGCAGTGCTGGTGTAGGTTCTGTTTGGGTGTTATTTTGTGGTCAAAAAGCTCCTTCAGTTTACTCTGGATGGCGGAACCGGCACAGACCGCACCATTCTGAGCGGAATTCATGAGTATTATGAACCGGAAGAACGGATCGGAAAGACCTGCATTGCCATTGTCAACCCGCCTCCCAGAAAGAAGATGGGCATTCGATTCCTGTGGTATGCTGATTTCTGCTGTCCATGAGGAAGAAGGAAAAGAAGCACGGCATCTTCTGATGGTGGATAATCATATCCCTGCAGGTGTAAAGCTGTATTAATATCGAAGCCGCAGCGGATGAAGCAGAAAGAGCGGAATTGAGATAAAATCGTGCGGAATAGATAAGAATAGAACAGAAATAATAGAAAAGAATAGAATCGAAAAGTATCCAGAACAAAATCGTTGTATCTTATCTATGTAAAGCATCGGGCAATTACCAATCTCTGGAATAGAAAAAACGGAAATTTGCGGAGGTGAAGGGAATGATAATCAAACCTGGAAAAAAAGAAGATATTGATAGCTGGATGAGTCTTGTAGAAAAGGTGAAAGATGCTTTTCCAGGTCTTGAAACCAAGGAAGCTTTAAATGAACACAAGAATACTGTTTTGGATTTTATGGAAAGATCCTCTGCAATCTGTGCAAAAGAGCAAAATGAAATCGTTGGAATTCTTTTATTTTCAAGTGAAACAAATGAGATTTGCTTCCTGGCTGTCGATGCTGAACACCGTAGGCAGCATATAGCTGAAAAGATGGTATCTCTTATGCTGACGAAGATGGATTCTCATAGGGAGATATCTGTTACGACTTATCGGGAGGGAGTTCCTGAGGGAAGAACTGCGAGAGCATTCTATAAGCGAATAGGTTTCACTGAAGGAAAACTAACTGAGGAATTTGGAAGCCCGATTCAGGAATTTGTATTAAAGCGATGAATTCCGGATTTATAGAACGGATCAAATTTGGCATGACATGAACAATTTCGGGGAGAAATAAAGTATATTAAACAGTTAATTTCGCAATGGTTGAATCCTATGATGTTGGGGTCAAAAGCCCCTCTATAGTACCTTGAAAAGTTCATATATTTTGTCGTAAATACAAGCCTAAATGGTTTACTTGCTGTATAATAGAGATATCTTAGGAAAGAAGGTAAACTCTATGTCATTCAAAGAAAACGCTTACCAGCAAATGTCATTTACAGATAGTTTTTCCGGATTAACTGCCAGAGAACAAAAAGCATTGGAAAAATCCTGAGCAAAAGTCTTTGCCGATGAAATATTTCCTGCCATTGATGAAAAGCGTTTTTCTGTCTTATACAGTGATAAGGCATCCAGACCGAATACTCCGGTCAACGTGATTGTTGGTGCGCTCATCATCAAAGAGCTTTTTGATTAT
>JAQXIM010000050.1 GCA_029007785.1 Clostridiales bacterium
CATGCTGAAAGAAGCGGTAGCTATTGATGATACCACGGTAGAGTTCCATATGGAGAAAGAGTATTCTATCTGGCCTTATACCATGGCTGTTGTGGGAATTGTTCCGGAGCATGCATATGGTCCTGATTACGGTTCCAATCCCATTGGTTCCGGCCGCTATATCATGAAACAGTGGGATAAGGGACAGCAGATTATTTTCGAGGCTAATCCCGACTATTACGGTGAAGAGATTCAGATGAAAAAAGTTACGGTTGTCTTCATGGAAGAAGATGCTGCATTTGCAGCAGTAAAGGCCGGACAGGTAGACCTGGCATATACCGCAGCTTCCTATTCGGATCAGACCGTTGACAGATATGAACTTTTGGCGTTTGAATCTGTTGATAACAGAGGATTCAATATGCCTGCCGTTGCTGCATCTGCCAATGAGAACGGACTGCCGGTGGGAAATGATGTTACCAGTGATCTGCAGTTGAGAAAAGCAATCAATATCGGAATCGACCGTGACGAGATGATTACAAATGTTTTGAATGGATACGGTTCCCCGGCATACAGCGTTTGTGACAAGATGCCTTGGTATAATGAAGCGTCTGAAGTTTCCTATGATCCGGAAGCCGCTGCAGCTCTGTTGGAAGAGGCAGGATGGATTGCAGGAAAAGACGGCATTCGTGAAAAAGACGGTGTGAGAGCAGCATTTACCCTGATGTATCCGGCCAGTGATTCTGTAAGACAGGCATTGGCAGCAGATACTCAAAATCAGTTAAAAGAGATTGGTATCGAAGTAACGATAGAAGGTGTAGGCTGGGATGTAGCCTACGACAGAGCACAGTCACAACCCATGATGTGGGGCTGGGGTGCGCATACTCCCATGGAGCTTTATAATATTTATCATACGGTGGGAGATTCTGCAGAATACTCACCCTATGCCAATGCGGCGGTGGATCAGTATATGGATGAAGCACTGGCAGCAGATACTCTGGAAGAATCCTATGAGCTGTGGCAGAAAGCACAGTGGGACGGTACCACCGGTATTACCCAGGAAGGTGATATTCCCTGGATCTGGCTTGTTAATATCGATCATCTGTATTGGTCCAATACTGATCTGAAAGTGGCTGATCAGAAGCTGCATCCGCATGGACATGGATGGTCTATTGTAAATAATGTGGATCAGTGGAGTTGGGAATAGGATTTAGATTATAAAAAATAAGGGAGGAGCCATAGTCGCTATGGCTCCATTTGCCCGTTGCAGGAGGAAATGATTGGTGAAAGATCATTTGCTGTTTATTGGAAAAAATATATTAAGAATGATATTACTTCTGGCTGCAGTGAGTATTGCAGCATTTGCTCTGATGACCATATCACCCATCGACCCTCTTCAGGCAAATGTGGGACAGGCTGCATTGGGCTCCATGAGTCAGGAACAAATCGCAAAGCTGGAAGCGTATTGGGGAGTGGGAACACCTCCTTTGGAGCGGTTTCTTTCCTGGGCTTCTGATTTCCTGCGGGGAGATATGGGCGTGTCTCTTTTGTATCGTCAGCCCGTGACATCGGTAATTGCTGTGAAGCTGGCGAATTCTCTTTGGCTTATGGCAACAGCGTGGGTGATTTCCGGTTTGGTGGGTTTTCTGCTGGGAGTGATTTCCGGTTTGAAACAGGGAACCTGGATTGACCGGATCATAAAAGGATATTCTCTGCTGATTGCCAGTACACCGACTTTCTGGCTGGCATTGGTACTGCTCATGATTTTTGCTGTATGGCTGAAGGTGCTTCCCATTGGGCTCAGTGTGCCTATCGGACTGGAAGCCAGCGGAGTAACAATCGCTGATCGAATCCAACACGCGATTCTTCCGGCTATTACTCTAAGCATTACCGGCATCTCCAATATTACTTTGCATACCCGGGAAAAGATGATTGAAATTATGGAAAGTGACTATGTGCTTTTTGCCAAAGCAAGGGGAGAGAGTACCTGGAGTATTGTTAAGCATCATGGATTTCGGAATGTTATTCTTCCTGCTCTGACTCTTCAGTTTGCTTCCATCAGTGAGATTTTTGGTGGATCGGTGCTGGTAGAGCAGATCTTTTCCTATCCTGGATTGGGACAGGCAGCTGTCACAGCCGGTCTGGGAAGTGATGTTCCGTTGCTGCTTGGCATTACGATGATCAGTGCTGTCTTCGTATTTGGAGGCAATTTGATTGCAAATATTCTGTATGGTGTGATCGATCCCAGAATTCGGAGAGGAGGAAAACGGTCATGAAAAAGATGAACGGAAGAATCCTGACCGTGGTGCTTTTTACTGCTGCAGTCCTTTTCCTGGCAGGAATCACCATTGCAGGACAGATTTATGCAGACGAAGCTATGGTGACAGATTTCTCAAGGAAAAATATGCCTCCTTGTGCAGAATATATTTTCGGAACAGACTGGATGGGAAGAGATATGTTTATTCGAACCCTTACCGGTCTGTCTATGAGTATTAAAATCGGACTTTTGACGACTGGTATCAGTTCCGTCATTGCCTTTGTTCTGGGTACCATGGCAGCTACTATGGGAAAAACAGTGGATGCTGTGATTACCTGGTTGATTGATTTGGTTATGGGTATTCCCCATATGCTTCTTTTGATACTGATCTCCTATGCCTGCGGAAAAGGTTTTCAAGGCGTGGTGATTGGTGTGTCTCTGACACATTGGACTTCTCTGGCCCGGGTAATCCGAGGAGAGGTACTGCAGCTGAAGGAAGCCCCCTACATTAAAGTGGCGCAGAAACTGGGAATGGGAAAAGTCCGGATTGCATGGAAGCATATGGTTCCTCATCTGCTTCCGCAGTTCCTTGTGGGGCTGATTTTACTGTTCCCTCACGCAATTCTTCACGAATCCAGCATTACATTTTTGGGGTTTGGCCTTTCACCGGAGCAGCCTGCAATTGGTATTATCCTTTCGGAGAGTATGAAGTATCTGGCGATGGGGCGCTGGTGGCTGGCTCTCTTCCCGGGTCTTCTGCTTGTGTTCACCGTAGTTTTGTTCGATGTGGCGGGAGAAAGCCTTCGTAAGATGCTTGATCCTTCCAGCGCACACAAATAAAGGAGGAGACCATGGAAGAGAAAAAAATTATTCTGGATATTCATAATTTTTCGGTGTCCTTCGAGCAGTATGAGAAGGGGTTCAAAAAGACAGGACTGCCGGTTATCCGAGAATTGGATGTAACCATCCATGAAGGTGAGATGGTTGCCGTTGTAGGTTCCAGCGGTTCCGGTAAGAGCCTTTTGGCCCACGGAATTCTTGGAATTCTTCCTTACAATGCGACGCTGGGAGGCGAGATGATCTATAATGGGGAGCCGCTGACAGAGGAACGGAAGAAGGAATTGAGAGGCAACGAGATCGTACTTGTCCCTCAAAGTGTAGCCTACCTGGATCCTTTGATGAAAATCGGTCCTCAGATACGGAAAGGAAAAAAAGATAAGGCCTCCAGAGAAAAGCTGTCCCGGATATTTAAAGGTTATGGGCTGAAAAAAGAAGTAGAGGATTTGTATCCTTTTGAATTGTCGGGAGGAATGAACCGACGGGTACTGGTATCAACTGCCATGATGGGGAATCCCAGGTTGGTTATTGCAGATGAGCCCACACCGGGACTTCATATGGATATGGTTCGTAAGGTTATGAGACATTTTCGGGAACTTGCAGATCAGGGAGCAGGGGTGCTGATGATTACTCATGATTTGGAGCAGGCATTAGAGGTGGCCGATCGTGTTGTGGTTTTTTATGCGGGTACCACAGTGGAAGATGCGGATGTGAAGGATTTTCAAAAGGAAGAGACGTTGAGACATCCCTACTCCAAAGCACTCTGGCGAGCGCTTCCACAAAATGGATTTCAGTTTATCCGTGGTACACAGCCTTATGTGAAAGATCTGCCGGAGGGATGTCCCTTTGGTCCCCGCTGTGATCAGTGTACGGCAGAATGCAAGGGAAAGATACCCAGCCGGGATGTGAGAGGAGGAAAAGTCCGCTGCCTTCATGCGGTATAGATAGTATTATGATACTGGAAGCAAAAGATATTTCTTTTCGTTATGGAAAGGATACACAACAGATTTTAGATCACTTTAGTCTTCAGATAGAAAGTCATGAGCGATTGGGCATTATTGCTCCCAGCGGTTTCGGAAAAACTACTTTCTGTAAGATTTTGGCCGGTTATGAGAAACCCGACACGGGAACCGTTTTGCTGGACGGAAAACCATTGGAATCGTATAAAGGTTATTGCCCGGTGCAGATGATTTGGCAGCATCCGGAACAGGTAGTGAATCCCCGACTGCATATGAGAGAAATTCTGGCAGAGGGGGACGAGATTGAGGAACGAATTATTCGCGGTCTGGGAATTGAAGCGGATTGGCTGAACCGATATCCGGCGGAGCTTTCCGGAGGAGAAATGCAGCGATTCTGTATTGCCAGAGCACTGGGAAAACGGACCAGGTTTATTCTGGCAGATGAGATCAGCACGATGCTCGATCTTATCACGCAGAGTCAGCTTTGGAGTTTTCTCGTACAGGAAGTAAAAGAAAGGGAAATTGGACTGTTGGCCGTTAGTCACAGTATGCCTTTGTTGAAAAGTGTTTGTACAAGATTGTACGATATGCAATGATGGATGCAATAAAAACAGATCGGAACATTTATAAATTCTCCTGTTTGGTTGGCATCCATGACATATCACTGGAGTCATACTAAGAATATATCAGGGGCTGAAGGGCAGATTCTGGCTTTCAGCCCCTGACCATATAAAATGTGCATACCGAACCCGATAACCGACAGCAGAATGAGAAAAACTTCCGGAAGCGAAGATAGAGGATTGATTATTTCAATGCCATCTGATTGAGTATCAGAGTACTGTAAAGGAATAACACGTCTTTATTGTTAAAATCGATGAATTCATCAAGATAGTCTGGCTCAATATATCGGATATCTACTAAATAAATACTTTTATAATTGCCGGTTAATAGTGGTGCCAGGCTGGAGCCAAAAGAATCCCGGAATATAATCAGTTCTTCTGTGGTCTCGGCATT
>JAQXIM010000051.1 GCA_029007785.1 Clostridiales bacterium
CTGCTGGATGGTATTCAGGAAAACGGTGAGATTGCGCCGGAAGCCCTTCTGGAAATTGATCAGCTTCTGAAACGTCAGTTCCGACCGGAATTCCTGAACCGACTGGACGAAATCGTTTGCTATAAGCCTCTCCAGAAAAATGAAATCGTTAAGATTGTGGATCTGATGATCGCAAACCTCCAGAAACGTCTGGATGACAAGCAGCTGAAACTCAAAGTCACCGATGCAGCCAAGGATACCATCATCGAAGACAGCTACGATCCCAACTTTGGCGCCCGTCCTCTGAAGAGATATATCCAGCATCACGTGGAGACACTGATTGCCCGTAAAATCATTGCCGGTGATATTTCTGAAGGAGACACTCTGATCATCGACAGCGATGGATCGAATCTTTTCCTGGAATGAAAACAGGCTGGAATTAATGAACAGACGAAAATATCAGAACAGGATGAAAATAAAAAACAGGCTTTAATACGAAAACTAATATAAGGCAAAATCCCCGAAAAGGAATCCTGCTGCAGGGTTTCCTTTCCGGGGATTTTTGTCCTGGTATCTCTGAATATCTGATCGCCTTTTACCATTACTCAGATATTGTTTGCTTTTCTATCTGATTCTGTTCGAATCCGATACTATGGTTTTAACATTTGACGAGGAACCACTCGTCTAAATTTCAAACGGTTCTTCCCTTTCGATCAACAAGCTTGGGAGAGAAACCTTCCGACTGCAGCATGGCCACCACTTCATTCTTATGATCGGTGCCGAAAGCTTCCATAGTAATACGAAGCTCTACCAGGTCATTTCGATTAATGCTGTAGAACTGGTTATGCTCCAGGCTGATAACATTAGCCTGCTTTTCAGCAATGAGACTTGCTACACGAACCAGCTGACCGGGCTTATCCGGCAGAAGAACAGAAACAGTGAATACACGGTCTCTGGCAATCAGACCATGCTGTACAACAGAAGACATGGTGATCACATCCATATTTCCTCCGCTGATTACGGATACCACTTTCTTGCCGGTTACATTCATATGTTTCAAAGCAGCAATGGAAAGAAGTCCGGAGTTCTCTGCCACCATTTTGTGATTTTCCATGAGATCCAGGAATGCAACGATCAGCTCTTCATCGGGAATCGTGATGATATCATCTACATTTTCCTGAACGTAAGGGAAAAGTTTTTCACCGGGAGTCTTTACAGCCGTACCATCGGCAATGGTCTTGGCACTGGGCAGGGTCACAACATGTCCTGCTTCCAGGGAAGCCTTCATGCAGGCAGCCGGAGCCGGTTCCACACCGATTACTTTAATCTTAGGATTCAGCATCTTTGCCAGAGTGGAAATACCCGTCAGAAGTCCGCCTCCTCCTACGGGAACCAGAATATAATCTACCGTAGGAAGCTCTTTAATGATTTCCATGGCAATGGTTCCCTGTCCGGTGGCGACATCCAGATCATCAAAGGGATGAATAAAGGTATATCCATTCTCCTCTGCCAGTTTCAAAGCGTAGGCACAGGCATCATCGTACACATCTCCATAGAGAACCACATCTGCTCCGTAGCTCTTTGTTCTGTTTACCTTCATCAAAGGAGTAACCGTAGGCATTACAATGGTAGCCTTTACTCCGTACTGTTTTGCAGCATAAGCCACACCCTGGGCATGGTTTCCTGCCGATGCCGTAATCAAACCCTTGGCTCTTTCTTCATCAGTCAGAGTACTGATCTTATAATATGCACCACGGATCTTGTAGGCTCCCGTTTTCTGCATATTTTCCGGTTTCAGATATACCTTATTGCCGGTCTGACTGCTGAAATACTCACTGTAAAGGAGTTTGGTTTCCTGGGTAACTTTCTGTACGATTTCTGTTGCTTCTTCAAATTTTTCTAATGTCATCATTTCTTTTATTCCTCGATTCTGCCGCCATGGCTCCATCCGGATTCTTATCTTACAGAAAATGAAACACGTTTTCTATCTTAAGACTGGAACAGAGCATCTACGTAAGAATCCGCATCAAATTTCTGAAGATCCTCGATATGTTCTCCGATTCCAATGTACTTGACAGGAATTCCCAATTCTGCCTGAATGGCAACGGCAATTCCGCCCTTGGCGGTACCATCCATCTTGGTCAGAATAATTCCACTGACATCGGCAGCCTCCATGAACTGTCTGGCCTGTACCAATGCATTCTGACCGGTGGTTCCATCCAAAACAACCAGTGTTTCCTTATATGCATCCGGATATTCTTTATCAATAATCCGATTGATCTTTTTCAGTTCTTCCATCAGATTCTTCTTATTATGAAGACGTCCTGCCGTGTCACAGATCAGAATATCTGTATTTCTTGCTTTGGCAGCAGCCACAGCATCAAATACAACGGCAGCCGGATCCGATCCCTCTTTCTGAGCAATAATGTCCACTCCGGCCCGATGAGCCCATTCCTGAAGCTGCTCAATGGCTCCTGCGCGGAAGGTATCCGCAGCGGCAAGGATTACCTTCCTGCCCTGATTCTTCATCTGACTTGCAAGTTTTCCAATGGAAGTTGTCTTACCTACTCCATTGACGCCGACCACCAACAATACGGATTTGCGATTTTCAAATTCATAAGCGTTCTCGCCTACATCCATTCGTTCCTTGATATTATCAATCAAAAGCTGTCTGCAGGCAGCCGGCTCCTTAATTCGCTGTTCTTTCACCTGTTCTTTCAGACGTTCCACAATCTCAGTCGTTGCATGAACGCCCAAATCACCCATGATCAGAATCTCTTCCAGTTCTTCATAAAAAACCTCATCAATACTGGAAGCACCGCCAAAAACCATGTCAATACTGCTGACAATATTGTCTCTGGTTTTTGTCAGACCTTCTTTCAGACGGGCAAACAGGCCTTTTTTCTTCTTTTCACACATAAGGCCCTCTCCTCATTGTTATCATTCTGCCTTGCCGGGATCCCGAAAAATCTATGGAATCCAGGTATTTCCGGCAATAATTCTGTGTTTCATTTTACGTCAGTTTTATGAAATCGTCAAGAAGAAAACAATCTCCTGAATCTGAGGAAGAGGAAAACACTCTCCTGAGTCTGAGGCTGCTTTCTCCCGATCCTCCGATTCTGATGCATTCCTCTTCGATCTCTTTTTCACCTATTCTCCGGCTCCTTCGGTCAAAGAAGGGTCGGTTAAGTCTACCGAAACAAGAGCAGACACACCTTTTTCCTGCATGGTGATTCCATAAAGCCGGTCGGCCATTTCCATGGTACCCCGGCGATGAGTAATGACAATAAACTGAGTTCTTTGTTTCAACCGATCCAGATACAAAGCAAAACGGTCTACGTTTGGTTCATCCAATGCCGCTTCAATCTCATCCAGAAGACAGAAGGGAGACGGTTTCAGATTCTGAATGGCAAAAAGCAGAGCAATGGCTGACAAAGCCTTTTCACCACCGGAAAGCTGCATCATATTCTGAAGCTTCTTGCCCGGAGGCTGGGCATTGATGGCAATGCCGGCTTCCAGAATATCATCGGAATCCATCAACTCCAGACGACCCTTTCCGCCGCCGAATAGTTCCCGGAATACCTGGTCAAATTCTTTTTGAATCTGCTGGAATTTCTCCTGGAACTGACGGCGCATTCCCGTTTCCAGATCCCGAATAATGGAGCGGAGCCGATCCGCTGCCTTTACCAGGTCTTCATGCTGAACCTTCAGGAACTCATATCTTCCGGAAACTTCCCGGTATTCCTCAATGGCATTGACATTGACGGATCCCAGTTCCCGAATGGCAGTTTTCTGACGGCTTACCTGACGTCTTGCTTCCGTCAGGGTAATATCCGGACCTTCCTCCGCCATTTTTTCCGCTTCGGAGGGAGTCAGTCCATATTCATTCCATATATCATCCACCAGTTTTGTTTTCTGTTCTTCCAGTCGTTCTGCCAAAGACTGCATTCGGTAAGCATCCTTGTCCAGAGCACTGAGTCTTTCCGTCAGATTCTCCCGTTCTTCCAGGCTGGTTCTCTGCTGCTCGGACAAGCTCTCTTTTCTTTTGCTTTCCTCTGCCATCTTTTCTTCCAGTTTTTTGCAGACTTCCCCTTCTGTCCGGATTTCTTCCTGGATTTCCCCAATCCGGGATTGGCGTTCTTCCACCTGATCGTCATCACGACTGAGACTGCCTTCAACAATCTCCGCTTCCTGGACCAACTTCTCCCATTCGCCCTGAATACGCTGACTGTTCTCATCAAGGAAATGGCATTGCTGTTCATTGGCAAGAATAGTCTGCCGTACTTTTTCCAACCGGCGATTTTCCTGCTCCCGAAGAACCCGATCCTGATCCAGCTCTTCTTCCTGCTCTTCTGCCCTGCTTTCCCATTCTGCCAGACTCTTTTCCAGTTCCTCCCAGGCCTCTTTTTGCTTTTGCTGATCCGAAGTCCACCGGAGAATCTGTTCCTCCAGTTTCTTTTTCTCTTCCTCCCAACCGCTGCGTCCTTTTTTCAATTCTTCCGCCTGGGATTCCATCTGAGCCAGTTCCAGGGTCCATGTATTCTGATCCAGCTCCAGATTATGCTGTCTCTTCTGCCATTCTTCCCGTTCTCTCTGACACTCTTCCTTCTGCCTCTCCAATTCCTGAATCTTTTTCCGCATCTGATCCAGAAGGCGCTGCATTTCTTTCTGTTTTTGTTCCAGTTCCTGAATCTCACGACGACGTCCTAAAAGATTGCTGGTATTTCGATAACTGCCGCCGGTCATGGCACCTCCCGGACTGAAGGATTCTCCATCCAGGGTAACCAGATTCAGGGAATAGCTGTATTTCCGGGCAATCCTCATGGCATGATCTATGGTATCAACGACAAGAGTACGGCCCAGAAGATAATTGACAACGCCCTGAAATCTGGGATCTGTGGTCACCAGTTCGCTTGCCACTCCCAGCGCCCCCTTTTCCCGGCAGGCTTCCGGTCGGGAAAAGCTTTCTTTTCCGCGGACACTGGAAACAGGAAGGAAGGTGGCCCGTCCCATCTTATTTTCCTTCAAATACTGAATCATATCCCGGGCAGTTTCTTCCGTATCTGTCACAATATTCTGGATCCGGCCGCCTAAAGCCGTCTCCAGAGCTGTCTCATATTTCTTCTCTGTATGAATCAGATCCGCAACGACGCCCAGAATCCCCGGCATATCCCCTCTCTTTTCCATAACCCGGCGAACACTGTTTCCATAACCCTCGTATCGTTCTGCCAGATTCAGCAAAGATTCCTTCCTGGACTTCAGTGCATGGTACTGCTGCTGACCAGTGTTCATGTCTTCCGCCTGTTTTTTACTTTCCTTTTCCAGCTGAAGCTGCCTCTCTGCCGCTTCCCGATCCTGTTCCTTACCCTCTCGTCTCTCCTTTTCATTTTCTGCCAGCATGGATTTCAGCTCATCCATTTTCCGGCTTCGCTGTTCCTGTTCATTGAGCGTATTCTCCAGACGGCGGACCAATTCCCGGCATCGACTCTGTGCCTGCTCCAATACGGCAGCTGATCTTTCCATTCCGGCTCCCAGTTCTGCCTTTCGGCTCAGGGCTTCCATTCGCTGATTCTGAAGCTGAACCGTCCGTTCTTCTTTCCGGCGAATCTGCTGAGTCATTTCTTCCAGTCTGGCTTCTCTTTGAGCCATTTCTTTCCTTTGGATTTCCTGACTGGACAAAAGCTCTTGCCGTTCCTCTTCCAGACCTGCCAGCTCTGCTTTTTTCGCGTCTTTCTGCTCCTCCAGTTCTTCCCGGCGCTGATGAAGTTTTTCCTTATTCATATGAGCCGTTCGAATCTGCTCTTTCAGTACCAGAATCTGTCCTTCCAGGTTTTCCCGGCGCACACTTCGTTCAGCCAGGTTCCTCTGGTCTTCCGATAAAACATCGTCCAGTTCCTGAAGTTCCTGCCCCAGAGATTCATAACGAACTTTCCATTCTTCCGCTTCTGTCCGTGTCTTTTCCGCATCGGCCTGAACAATCTCCAGCCGCTGATGGTTATCTTCCCATTTTCGGGACAAATCACCCATTTCCAGTCGAAAAGCCTGAACATCCGCACTCTTCAGTTCCTCTTTCAGCTTCAGATATTGTCTGGCTTTCTCTGCCTGTTTCTCCAGAGGGCCAACCTGCTTTTCCAGTTCCCGGAGAATGTCCGTTACCCGGACCAGATTTCCTTCTTCCGTCTCCAGTTTTTTCTGAGTCAGGTTTCGTCTCTTTTTATACTTGACAATACCGGCAGCTTCATCAAAAAGCTCTCTCCGCTCTTCGGGTTTTCCGCTTAGAATTCGATCAATCTGCCCCTGACCGATGATGGAATATCCTTCCTTACCGACACCGGTATCATAAAAGAGCTCCAGTACATCACGAAGACGGCAGATATGACCATTCATCCGGTACTCACTCTCTCCGGAACGGAAAACTCTTCGGGAAATGGTTACATCTTCAAACTCCACATCCAGTAAATGATCCCGGTTATCAATGGTTAATTCCACAAAGGCATATCCCTGGGGTTTTCTGTTTTCCGTGCCTGCAAAAATAACATCCTGCATATTGGAACCACGAAGCTGCTTCGCGCTCTGCTCTCCCAGAACCCAGCGAATGGCATCTGCCACATTACTCTTTCCGCTGCCGTTTGGTCCAACGATTCCCATAATGCCCGGCTGAAATTCCAGCACCATCCGATTGGCAAAGGATTTGAATCCCTGAGTCTCAATCTTTTTCAGATACATATCGGTCTCCTATTTCAGTTTCAGGATGGCCTGATATGCTGCACCCTGTTCTGCCAGTTTTTTATTTCTTCCGCTTCCCACACCGTAGGGAACTCCCCCGATGACAGCCTGAGAAGTGAATACCTTGCAGTGATCCGGTCCTTCCGATTTCAGAAGCTGATATTCCAGCTCTCCCAAATCTCTTTCCTGAACCATTTCCTGCAGGATCGTCTTGCTATCATAAAAGAGTTTCTTATTCTCGATATCATTCATGATAAATTTCCACACAAATTCCTTTGCATTAGCAAAACCACCATCCAGGTAAATCGCACCGATTAATGCTTCCAGCGCATCTGAAGTAATGGAATCACGGAAACGGCCTCCCGTTGCTTCTTCTCCTTTTCCCAGAAGAAGGCATTCCCGAATACCGAGAGATTCCGCACAGGCTGCCAGAGTCGGTTCACAGACAATACTGGCCCGCAGTTTTGTCATCTCGCCTTCCGGGTAATTCTCATAATTCTGATAAATAAATTCACTGGATGCCAGTTCCAGTACCGCATCTCCCAGAAATTCCAGCCGTTCATTGCACATAAGTCTCGTTTTTCCATGCTCATTGGTATAGGAACTATGCATCATGGCCTGTTCCAAAAGAGAAGGCTGATGAAAATGATATCCTATGGTATCCTGCAATTTGTTAATCATATTTTCCTCCCGTCATTTTTTCGCTGTGTGTCTTTGCTTTTTCCTGCCAAACCTTGCCCCGGCAGTTTTTCGGATGTACAGCAGCATATAAAACCTTCTATCCGCTGCTTTTTTGCTGCACAACAACATGACAACAAGAGAAACCGCAGCCGCAGTTTCTCTTGTTCTGTCCTTTCATCCACTCTGAATTTCTTCCTTCATCAATCTCAGACCGGAACCGATCTTTCTCCATGAAATCCGGATTAGTTGGAAGCTTTCTGAATCTCATCAAATGCATCTTTTACCGTAACAATATTCATAGCAGCATCGTCAGAGATTTCAATTCCCAGTTCATCTTCAATCTGCATGATGATCTCCACACGGTCCAGAGAATCGGCGCCCAGATCATCCTCGAAGGATTTATCGGGAGTAATCTCCTCCACGTTTCTATCCAATACGTTTCCAATGATTTCCTGCAGCTTTTCAAATTCCATTTCTTTTCCTCCTTCACGGAAAGATTCCATACCTTCCGTTCATTAATCATTCATTTTTTATTCTTTATCGGAAACGGTCAGGCTTTCCTGAATTTTTCCGGCAATATCCTGTTCACAGAAAGTAATACACTGAAGAATGCTGTTGCAGACTTCTTTGGATTTGGAGCTTCCATGGGTCTTCACCACAAGCCCGTTCAGTCCCAGCATGGGTGCACCGCCATACTCGGAGGCATCCAGCTTTTTCATGGTCTTTTTCAATGCCGGTTTAATGAGAAGAGCTCCCAGTTTAGAACGAAGATTCATCATCAGTCCCTGTTTGATCTGACGAACCAGGGCACTGGAAGTACCTTCGTACAGTTTCAGAATAACGTTTCCGGTGAAAGCTTCGCATACAATAACGTCCGCCGCTCCGCTGGGAATTTCTCTTGCTTCAATACTGCCAATGAAATTGATATCCCGGCATTCCTTCAAAAGAGGATATGTCTCCTTAACCAGAGCATTTCCCTTTTCTTCCTCCATACCAATATTTACAATGGCAACTCTGGGACTCTTTACTCCCATAACATGTTCCATATAGATGGAACCCATCCGGGCGAACTGTACCAGATGACTGCTTCTGGCATCCACATTGGCTCCGCAGTCAATCAAAAGGGAAAATCCTTTCTCTGTGGGAATCAAGGGTGCCAGAGGAGTTCTCTCCACGCCCCGGATTCTTCCCACCAGCAGCTGTCCTCCAACAAGAACAGCACCGGTACTGCCGGCAGAAACGAAAGCATCCGCTTTCTTTTCCCGAATCATTCTCTGTCCGACTACAATAGAAGAATCTTTCTTTCGACGAATAGACTCAACGGGCGGATCGCCTGTCTCAATAATCTCCGAAGCCGGAACGATTTCCAGCTGTTCCTCCGGATAGGTGTATTTTTTTAATTCCGGTTCGATGGCTTCCGGCTGTCCTACCAGAAACACCTTTACCCGATCGCTGCGATTAATTGCTTCCACTGCTCCCTTTACGATTTCCCCAGGGGCATTATCACCGCCCATGGCATCCACAGCTACTCTCGTCTTCTCTTCCATTTTATTCTCACTCCCTGAAGCTGATGACTATTATCCTATATTTAGATCATAAGATGTTGGGGTCAAAAGGATTTGACCATATATCATCATAAATGAAACGGCAGATGTTTTCATATCCAGATCTCATCTGCCACTCCAGCAAATTGATCACTATTTTCTGTATTTTATCACAGTCTCCCTCATTGGGCAACCAGAAAGCAAATTCCTCACTCAATGGTATGAGAGAGTATCTCTCACCCAATGACTGTGAACCACCTCCCGTATCGGATAAATACGATTTCATATCACCTGGATTAGTCACAGCTTATGAAATCAGTATGTTGCTCAGGAACATGGCTCCGCAGAGCAAAACAGTAACAATCATACCTGTATTGCAAAAAACAATGTTTCCCCATCGGTTTCCCGGCAGTTCAATCCATCCCCGGAGAAGCCTTCTTTGTCTGATCTCTGCCATAAGGAAATAAATTCCTGCAGCCATGGCAAGAAGTGTCAACAAGCCATATACAGCGGATAAAGCAAAGACAATGGGATGATTCTGATACTGGTTCAGCACCGAAGATACCACTCCGAAAAGGAAGTTGATGGACATATGGAGAAATATGGTATAACGAATGCGTCCCGTACGAACATAAATATATCCCAACAGAAGACCAATTCCCAGGGCATAGAAAAATTGATAAAAATTACCATGAAACATGGCAAACAGCAGCGCCGATACCACCATAGCAGGCCAGTCTCCCAGACGATTCAAACGGTCAATCATCATTTTGCGGAAAACCATTTCTTCAAAAAACGGTGCCAGAAGAACCGTGCCTACCATATTATAAAGAATGGAGGATTCTCCCATGACATCATCCAGAATATTGGCCGGCTGATGATTTAAAAGCAAAGCCAAGCCGTCATTCACCAACAGACCAAGAAGATTCCCAGCCAGAATCAGAAAACAGCAGACGAGAAAGCAGCGAAACCAATGGCCTGCCCTCATACGGTACATTTCCATGGAGTCCCCGGGGACACTGCTGATAATCATCATACAGACAGGAAACCCGATCAGATATTGGGAAATCAATGCCAGCCAATTGGCCACCACCGGATCGGAAGCCAGTATGGGATCGACAATAGCTGCAATCCATGTGAACATAAGATCCGCCAACAAAGAAGTTATCAGAAGGAAAAAGAGCCCCCAGCCCATGGTGGATATACGTTTTCTTTCCTTTTTCATATTCAATGGTTCCATTCTTTCCTCCCATCTTTCGCTTCTGCCTTTTCAAAAAGTCCTGTTATCTTTTCGTATTATAAACTTCTCCTATTCTTTTTTCAACCTGCTTTGGCATATTCCTTTCGTGCCCCGGAATCATTCTCTCTTTTGGACCTTTTTATTTTTTCATTATGGCAATCCCTGGAAGACGTCTTCTCCATTGTCTGCGCCGACTTGCAGGGAAACTTTACCGGTGTTATAATAAACACCATGCTGCCGACTGAAAATAACCAGCAAGAGAAACATCGGGAAATCGGATTAAAAGATTCCCTTCCCGGGTTAGGAGTTTTATGCATTTTTTATTTCATCCAAATAATGAAAGTTCCACCGGAATCCGTTCCCGGATAAAGAAGTTCCGGCCTCTTCTGATTCTGGTTCTGGTTCCCATCACTGTTTTTTACTGCCAGGAGTGGTTCACCCACAATCCCTGGACCACCATGTTTCCGGAAGTCCAGCTTTTTGACATTCTTTTTTATGAAATGGTTTTCTTTCTGCTGTTCTTGCTGACAGGAAGACTTCGAATCGCCCTGATCCTGGGAATCCTGTTCTTTGCCCTGATAGGTCTGGTGAATTACTTTGTCATGCAGTTCCGCTCCACCCCCATTGTTCCCTGGGATATTTTCTCTCTGAGAACAGCAGTCAGTGTGGCCGACAATTATGAATATACACTAAGTACCGCTGCCATCGTTGTACTCCTGGTTTTTGCCCTTCTGCTGATCCTCAGCCTGTTCTGTCGATATCGGCTTCCCAAAATGGGAGCAAAACGAGGATTCGCCATCGCAGCCCTGATTCTTCTGCTCGGCGGCTACACCAGCCTCCTTCACCAGGATGCCTTCCTCGATTTTATGAATCTTGACAACACCCTGTTTACTCCCCATGTCATGGCAAGAAAGAATGGTTTCTGTACCACCTTTCTTATGGATCTGAAATACATGACAATCAAACAGCCCAGCGGTTACTCCGCTGATGAGGCAGAAGCTCTGTTGGAAGAGTATCAGGAAAACACCGAAACAGAAAAACGTCCCAATATTCTTGTGATTATGAATGAGGCCTTTTCCGATCCTGCTGTCCTGGGAGATTTCACCACCAATGAAGATTATATGCCCTTTCTCCATTCTCTGGAGAAAGGTGCAGAAAATACCATTACGGGAACGCTTCACGTCTCTGTAAAAGGCGGAAATACAGCAAATACGGAATGGGAGTTTCTCACCGGAAATACCATGCGTTTCCTGCCAGGCGGCAGCGTTCCTTATCAGCAGTACATATTCGGTGAAAAACCATCTCTCGTTTCCTGGCTGGAAGAACTGGGATATGCAACGGCTTCCATTCATCCTTACAACAGTACGGGCTGGAACCGAAACAAAGTATACAAATATTTTGGTTTTGATGATATCCTTTTCAGCATCGATTTTTCCTATCCGAAACGAATCCGAAAATATATCAGCGATGAGGCTTGTTATGACAAGATCCAGGAACTCCTCGACAAGAAAGAGGAGGATAAGCCTCTCTTTGTTTTTGCCGTCACCATGCAGAACCACAGCAGTTATTCGGAGGAATTTGACAACTTCAATCCGGATATTGAAGTGGAAGGCAGTGAGTCTTCTCTGCTCTCCCGCTATCTGTCCCTGATGAAAATCTCCGATCAGGCTCTGGAATCACTTCTTCAGGATTTATCCCAGAGTGAAGAAGAGACTCTCGTTGTTTTCTTCGGTGATCATCAGCCCAACGATTGGGTTATCGAACCCATTCTGAATCAGAACGGCACCTCCAGCGATTCTCTCACCAAGGAAGAAGCGGAACGCCGCTATCAGGTACCGTTTTTGATCTGGAGCAACTACGACATGGAATCTTCTTCCGGCGAGGATATCAGTATCAATTATCTTGCTTCCCGAATGCTCCAGGCTGCCGGCCTTCCTCTTTCTTCCTATGATCAGGCTCTGCTGGAAGTAAAAGAGGATATTCCGCTGATTACCACCCAAATCCTTACAGGCAAAGACGGTACAACTTGTGAAGAATCCGATCCTTCCATCCGTGATGCCCTTGCCCGATATCAAAAGCTTCAGTATTATCGAATGAACGATGCTGAGAAGGATTAAGGATCCGGAATTTACCGGAAAACACCAAAAAGAACAGAGATCTTTCCCTTGAAAAACTGAACCACCGAATTACCTGCGGTCTTCCTGTATATCTCCATTCTGAATATGCTTATGAATCAGCGTTTCCGCATATTTCCATACCTGAGGCGCTCCTTCCCAGGTACTTCGGTTCCGGTTCAGAATCTGAGCTGCCGTTACCTTGTGTTCCTTCCATGCATCTCCATTAGTCGCATCATTCAGAAGAATGGGCTGAACCCGATCCATAGTATTGGCAAATTTTGCTTCCGGTGTTTCCTTTTTCTCAAATTCTTCCCAGACAGCTCTCATGGATTCTGCCTGCGGCCGGGGAAGGATACCAAATAAACGATTGGCTGCGGCTTCTTCCCTCTGGCGTTTCGTGGCATTTCCCTCTTCATCATAGGCATACGTATCACCGGCATCAATTTCCACCACATCATGAATCAGTACCATGGTCAGAACCTTTGTCAGATCCAATGGTACCTCGGCATAATCCGACAGAATAATGCTCATAACCGCAAGATGCCAGGAATGCTCTGCATCATTTTCCTTCCGCTGATCTCCGGTAATATATGTCTGCCTCTGAATCTGTTTCAGACGATCCAGTTCCAGAATAAAATCCATTTGTGACTGGAGTTTTTCATTTTTTTCTTTCTCTGTCTCCCTTTCCACATAAGGATTCACATGAACCATGCAGTGTTTTACATCTTCAAATTCTTCCTCAATGGCATGGTGAACCTTTTCTGCTATCCGGTGAGTTTCCTTCAGGGTACGTTCACCGTCTGCACTAATTTCCAGATCCACATAAACCCGGGATCCAAAAACCCTGGTTTTCAATTCGTCGATTCCACGAACCCCCTCCTGACGGAGAACCAGTTTCCGTATTTTTGCCACATCCTTCTCATCCCAGGCTTCATCGGTCATCTTTCTTACTGCATCCAGAAAAATATCTGCTGCTGCTTTGATGATAAAGGCACAGATGACAATACTGGCCACCGGATCGAGAACAGGATATCCCAGTCTGGCACCGCAAATACCGGCAAAACTGCCAATGGAAGACAGAGCATCGGAACGATGGTGCCAGGCATCCGCCATCATAGCTCCGGATTTGATTTTTTTTGCTGCACTTCTTGTATACCAATACATGGATTCCTTCACTACAATAGAAATCACTGCCGCTGTCAGAGCAAGCAGTCCAGGTATTACAATATTCAGCTCTCCCCGAAAACTCTGCATGATCTTTTCAATACCGGAAATACCAATTCCCACACCGGTCAAACCCAGCATTACCGACAGAAGAATCGCGGCAACACACTCCAGCCTTTCATGACCGTAAGGATGTCTTCGATCCGATTCTTTTGAAGATATTTTGACACCGATGATAACAATAAAGGTACTGAGTACATCGGAAGCCGAATGAACACCATCGGAAATCATAGCTCCGGAATGGGCGATAATACCGGCAAACAATTTGAATACAGATAAAAGGATATTCACCACAATGCTGTATCCTGACACCCTCATAGCAATCCGTTCATTCTCAGACACATTTCTCTTTTTTCGATTTGCTGTTGCTTTTTGTTCCATTAAAACCTCCTGGATCTCTGAATCCCTTCCCGTATTTTATTTTACTCCGGAGACAAGTACTATGTAACCAACTGTTTCCCATCTCTCATGACGATGTCCTTTTTTTATACCGTTTTTATTTGCAGGAAAGAATCTGCTGACGACAGTTTCTTACTGATAAAAACAGTAAAAAAGACATGAAATCTACGGAACAAGAGAACTGTCCCGCAGATTCCATGTCTTATCTCATCCATGTCCTTTATCTGCTGCTGTAATCAGCCCGGCTACGCATACGCTGCCTGATCAGTTTGTACTGTAGTTTCTCGCAGTGCAAAGAGATATAGACATACTATAATACTGCTGACGTTTTGTCAATTCCTTAATTCTTCCATCAACAACAAAACAGAAAGAATCCATCTCATCTCTTGAAGCATTTTCAATCCGTGATATAATGGAACATGACTTACGTTTTGGATACTACAACGGGTATCATCAGATACAAGAAAGATAGAAAGTGAACCACTCGATGAAATATGTACTTTATGTTTTCCTGCTGCTTATGACCTTCTTCACCCTTCCCGAAAAGGGAATGGCTGCCGTTTCCGATTCCGCTGTAATTCACCAGGGCGTTTACGCCCAGGACATTTCGCTGGGAGGAATGACGGAGGAAGAAGCCATTCAGGCAATCAACTCTTATTTTCAGCCTATTGCAGACTCCTATCTTACACTGACCTGCAGTGATCAGCAGAAAGAAAAAATCTTAGTCAGCTCCCTGGATTTTCAGTGGGATGCGAAACAAACGGCTGAAGATGCCCTGCTTCTTGGCAATGAGGGATCCCTGATCAAGCGTTATAAATCACAGATGAACTTAAAATATGGAAATATATACCTGGAGACATCGTATCATATCTCTCCCGATGCAGTAAAAACCACTCTGGAAGAATTGTCAGAGCTTCACGACAACCCGGCAGAAAATGCCGTACTGTCCCGGGAACACGGGGAGTTTACCGTAGTAAGTCAGGAATCCGAGGGCATCGTTACGGAGATGGATGCCACCCTTCAGCAGATTTCTGATTTATTTGCCAATCATTTGGGTACCACCATGGAACTGGAGGCAGTCACCAGACAGGATTTTCCCACTGTCACGACAGAAGCCCTTTCCGATATCCAGGATTCTCTGGGTACCTTCACAACTTTTTATGAAAACAGTACTTCCAACCGGAAAACAAATATCCGGGTCGCCACAAATTTTCTCAATGGAACGGTCCTGATGCCCGGGGAAAGCTTGTCTACCAGTGATGCGATCCGTCCCAGGGAAGAGGAAAACGGCTATAAGATGGCTTCCCAGTATTCCAATGGAGAATCGGAACAGGATATCGGAGGAGGCGTCTGCCAGGTTTCCACCACCCTGTATAATGCACTTCTGCGGGCAGAGCTTCAGATTGATGAACGTTATCCCCATTCCATGGTCGTTACCTACGTGGATTACGGAGACGATGCCGCCATCGCTGCCGATACAAAGGATCTGGTATTCACCAATAACCTGGACTACCCCATATATATTGAGGGCCTTGCCAACGGAGAATCTCTGACCTTCACGATTTACGGAAAAGAGACACGGCCTTCCAACCGTCAGGTAAAGTATATAGCAGAAACCACCTTCCTGGAATGGCCTCAGGACCGCAATATTCAGTATACGTCCCAACTGGCTTCCGGCGAGAAGGAGGTTGTGGGAACACTTCGTCCGGAAGTAACTGCAACCTTAACCAAGGTCATTTACATAGACGGTGTGGAAACAGAACGAATCCTTCTTCATACGGATTACTACGCAGCTTCCAAAGAAACCTTATTATACGGAACCGGCTGATTTCAGTATGCGGCGAAAAGCCGCTGAAACCAGCCGGTTCTTTATGTTCTCATTCTTTTTCTTTACGGTTCTTCTTCTTTTGCCAAGGCCTGTTGAATCACAAGGCATTCCCCATTATAGACACATTTGTCGAAATCACAGTCCACGTATTCCAGACTGAAATAACCGTCCTCGTCCCGGGAGTATTCACAGAAAATCCGTTTTGTTGAATTGTGAGACTTGCAGTATCCGGTAAAAAATTCTTCCACGATCTCACTCATTCTCCCTGATTTTCCCCCTGCTTCTTCTCTTCCATCTGATTGAATTTCTGATAGCAATACTGGAGAATATCTTTTCTTGTCACAATACCGATGAACATATTCCGGTCATCCACCACGGGAACAAAGTTCTGGGTCATGGCCAGTTTGAATACGCCTTCCATGTTCTCATTGACATTGGCCGGAACGTAATCTCTTTTACGACGGATTTCGGAAATGGGCGATTTTTCTGCTTCTTTCAAATTCATTATATACTGGTTTTTGATTGCCCAAAGCAGATCCCCTTCCGTTATGGTTCCCAGATAGGTTCCGTCTGTTCTGATCATGGGAACACAGGTATATCGATGGTTTTCCATTTTTTCCATGGTCTGACGCAGTGTCATATCCTCTTTTATAAATGCAACCTCCGCTTTGGGAGTTAAAAAAAACAAAATATTCATAATGGTACTATGTATTTCTCCTTTATTCGATGATCTCAGCGGCTCCCCATCCGTTTTTTTCACTGAGAAGCAGCCCTCTCAGTTCTTCCACTGTGGCTGCAATATAGTCCGCTCCTTCACGCTCCAACTCTCCCGGTTCTGCATACCCCATATATACTCCCAGGGAATCAATTCCCATGACTTTTGCTCCATGAATATCATGGAGCCGGTCACCGATCATAAGAACCTTCTCTTTCTCTTCCGAATTTATGTCAAGGCGGCAGAGAGCCTCCTCAATCACCTCAGCTTTGGTATCCCGTTCTCCGTTCAATCCGCTGCCGACAATCTCCTGAAAATATTTTGACATGTCGTACTTCTCGAGAATGGTTTTTGCCATCACTTCCGGTTTGGAAGTAGCCACTGCCAATACGGCTCCCCGGTCTTTCAAATCCTGGAGAAGTTCCGGCATTCCTTCCATCACAGCATTTTCAAACATTCCTGCCGCAACATAACGTTCTCTGTATTTTTCTCTGGCAATCACTGCATCTTCCTGACTGAAATGATAATATTTTTGAAAGGATTCCAACAAAGGCGGTCCGATAAAACAAACCAGATTGTCCAGATTTTCTTCCCGAATGCCGAAATGAGCCAGGGCATACTGGACACTCTTCGTAATTCCTTCTTTTGGTTCTGTCAGTGTTCCATCCAGGTCAAAGAGGAAATATTTGTATTCCTTCATTTCTTATCTCCCGTCAATTTTTCTGTGAATCAAATACGGTATTCCTTATAGACTTCTCCCGTTTCCACATCTTTCCAGAGGAAGACACCGTCTTCCAATGTCATATAGCTATGGCAGCTTCCTTCCTTCGGTATGGAAAGAGAACCGGGATTGATATAGGTATATTCCTCATGGACACGGCATACCGGTACATGGGTATGTCCATGGAGCAGAATATCTCCTTTTTTCAGCATGGGAAGATTTCCCTCATGAAACAGATGACCATGGGTAAGAAAAATCATAACCTCTTCTTTGGCATCCGGTTTCTGCTGATAAAGAATGGCATAGTCAGCCAATACGGGAAATTCCAGAACCATCTGATCCACTTCCGCTTCACAGTTTCCGCGAACACATAGAATCTCATGTTTTCGCTCATTCATCATGGAGATAACCTGCTTGGGAGCATAATCTTTTGGCAGATCATTTCTGGGACCATGATAAAGCAAATCTCCGAGAAACAGCAGTTTATCTGCCTGTTCTCTGTCATAGGCTTCCCAGAGCTTTTTGGCATAATAAGAGGATCCATGAAGATCCGATGCAATCATAAATTTCATATTCAAAAATCCTTTCTGTTTATTCTTTGATACTTTCATCTACGAGACCTATCGATAAGAACGATCTATGAGAACGATCGATAAAAACTATCGATAAGAACGATCTATGAAAACTATCGATAAGAACATCATTCATATAGCTTTCATTCATAAAACAGGACGTTCTTCCGTTCATCTGTCCTGCAGCTGTATTGATCCGATTCCTCAGATTACCAGCCCTCTTTTCCTCAAGGCATCGATCTGATTCATATCATGGCCAAACAGGATTTCTCCGCCAATCTCCCTCTGACGCTGCTTCAGTATCTGCAGATTCTCCAGGAAACCGGAAGCATTGGCCTGATTCGGACTGTCCGGAGGCAGTTCTCTTTCATAATTCTCCCGAAGATACACCGCATCACTGACACAAATCAAAGGAGACTGATCCGGAACATGAAGTTCCAATCCCAGAAGGGAGGGAGAATGACTGTTCTGGGCAAACACCCGCATATCATCGGCCAGCCAGCAGTCCTTTTCCAGCAGACAAAAGGAGATTCCCTCTGTCAGATACTGTTCTGCCACATAACCGGAAAGATCCTTTTTCCCGGCTGCTTCCCTGGCCCGTTCCCATTCCGCTTTCCCAATCATTACCTGTTTTCCTGCCTTTGTTCCGGAAAACAGCCGAAGACCTCCGGCATGATCAAAATGAAGATGAGACATAATGATCAGATCCACATCTTCCGGTGTCAATCCGGCTTCCTTCATCGCCTGCTCCAGACTCCGGTATTCCACAATGGGAAAACTCGCTTTCGTATCCTCCGTCAGTTCTTCCCGATAATGGGGAGCATTTCCTGTATCATAAATAATATTTCCCAGCTTTGGATGACGGATCCAGAGTGCGTATACAGGAATCCGAATGTTTTCTTCCCGGTGATCGGTACAAATCATGCGATATTTCCGACACTCCATGGCACCCAGATACAGTATTCGGTAAAACATAATATAACCTCCGTTTTCCCTTTCCCATATAATAAGGGACAAAGTCATGTATTTTCATACATACATGAAACACATGACCTTTTGACTCTTATGTCATTGCAATAACAGCATAAATGAGACGAAACTGTCTGCTTCTGGAAAACAACCCCCATCTATGATATACTAAAGCGGCAAGGAAGTCCATGTTTTCCCTTTTTCTTTTCGGAGGAATTTTTATTATGTATTTTAATTATAACAACCCGGTCCATATTCACTTTGGAGAAAACTGCATTCGTCAGGATGCAGAGGATCTGATCGGACAGGGTACGCGAGCTTTGATTGTCACCGGAAAATCATCCGAAAAAAACGGCTGCCTCGACGATATCTGTGATGTTCTGGAGGATCATTCCATCCCCTATACTGTTTTTAATGATATCATCCCCAATCCCACGGTGGCCAGTGTTCGCCGGGGAACACAATTCGCAAAGGATTTCGGTGCCGATTTTATCATTGCTGCCGGAGGCGGATCTCCTATGGATACGGCAAAAGGAATTGCTCTTCTGGCCAGACAAGACCTTTCCAATGATCAGCTGTTCCATTCGGAATACTACACCCAGGATGTGCTTCCCACGGTCATGGTTCCCACCACTGCCGGAACCGGTTCGGAAGTATCCGAATACGCTGTCCTCATGGATGAAGAGGCCCAGACGAAATCCAGCATTTCCACACCACTGATTTATCCAAAAGCAGCCTATTTGGATTATCGGTATACCCGGACTCTGGGCAGAAACAGCACCGTGTATCCGGCTCTGGATGCCCTTTCCCATTCCATCGAAGGAATCCTTTCTCAGCGGGGAGATGCCATGATTACAGCCATCGCCATGGAAAGTATCCGTTCGATTTCCCAGTGCTTCCCGGCCATGGAGACCATGGAACTCGCCGACTCCCATCGGGAACTCCTTTTATATGGTGCCTGTCTGGGAGGACTGGTTCTGGCTCATACCAGCACCACCGTGGTTCATGCCATGGGCCATTCCCTCACCTTTTCCAAGGGAATCGTCCACGGACGTGCCAATGCTCTCTGCCTTCCTGGCTATCTTCGTTTCACTGCCGGGGCACGTCCCGATCTTGTATCCAAAATTCTGCATAATATGGGTCTGGAATCTCTCGATGAAATGGATGATGTATTCAACCGGTTTCTTGGAAAAAAAGAAGTTCTGACCGAAGAAGAGATTCTGGAATTCACCAGGATTGTCAGTCACAAGAGAAATGTACCCAATTGCCTTGTGGTTCCCACTCCCCGGGATATTGAAATCATGTTCCGCAATCTGTAATGACTCCCGTACAATATGAGAAACAGCCCTTTTACACAGGACAAGGTGCTGATTTTGAATTCTTTGGTTGATTTTAAGAGTGGGAATCCCCAAAAAAAGACACTGCAGACAGTGTCTTTTTTTGGGGATTCCTAAATCATGTTATCTCCCGTGGATTCCCTGATAATCAGATGGGATGGAATTTCCAGACGAACAAACTCCTTATGATCCCCTCTAAGCCGATCAAGCAGAAGCATCACCGCCATATGGACCATATCATTCCGCGGAATATGAACGGAGGAAAGCATGGGGGAACACCGGGATGCTTCCTCAATATCATCAATAGAAATGACAGCAGGCCGGTAAATGCTCTTTTTTCGTCCTTTGGTATAACGATTCATGGCATCAATAAAACCGAGGGCCGTCACATCATTGGCGCAGAGAACGGCAGTAGGACGTCTTCCCTCTTCAGATAGAATTTCATAAGCGTGAAATCCTTCTTGTCTGGTCTGGTGGGTGGAAACCACATAATTATATACAAAGGGAATCTGCCGCTGAAGGAGGCATTCATAATAACCGGTGTATCTGGCCTCCATACTGCAGTCCCCTACATAACCGATCTTTCGGTGTCCCAGATCGGCCAGATAATTCATGGCCTGGGCGGCCGCCCGCACACCGCTGCATACCACCTCATCCAATTGATATTCTGTTGGATTTCTGTCAATGGCTGCAATAGCCCGATACCGTCCTTTCAGCCGTTCCACCAGGTCATAGGTACATTTACCCAGAATAATCAATCCATCCGCTTCCGGTTTCTGTTTATTTCGATCCCGTTTTACCAGATCCGGAACATTCAGAACCTCCATCATCTGACATTTCTGATGAAGAATCTCCGTCTCCAGAAACCGAAACAGCTCCAGGAAGAAATCATCTTCCTGAAGCGATTGAAAACGAGCCAACAGTACATCGATCCGATATCCGTCACTTCTGGGACTATTCCCATTTTTCAATTGTCTGGCACTGTCATTTGGTACATACTGAATGTCTCTTGCTGTCTTTCGAATCAGATCTGCCAGTTTTTCATCACGACAATGATAATCCGGCTGATTTAATACCCGGGAGATGGTAGACACGGAAGCTCCCGTCAATTCTGCAATTTTCTTTAATGACATATTTTTATACCAATCCCCTTTTTCTGAGAATGTGATTTTCGGCCCGTGAAAAAATACCTTTATCAATAAGAATTCCCAGCAAAACGATGATCAGCATAACTGTCATAACCTGATTGATATCTGCCAGATCGCGGCCGATCATCAGTGTATAGCCCAACCCCACGGATGCCGACATGACTTCACCGGACATAAGAGCTCTCCAGGCAAAGGACCAGCCCTGTTTCAGACCGCCCACAAAAGAAGGCAGAGCCGCCGGCAGAATGACCTTCCGATACATATTAATCGGTGTAACCCCCATGGTTTTCGCTGCCTTGATATACACGGGAGGCACATTGTTGACGCCATTTTCTACAGCCAGAGCAATGCTGAAGGCAGATCCCATAACAATGACAAAGATAATAGCAGATTCCTTTAAGCCGAACCAAAGAATGGCAAAGGGAACCCAACAAATGCTGGGCAGTGTCTGAATTCCCAGTATCATCGGCTTCAGATTTCTTCGAAGAAAAGGGAACTGAAGAATCAGAATTCCCAGCAGAGAACCGATTACAATGGAAATACAAAATCCAATCACCGCTCTCATCATACTATATCCCACAGCACGAATCAATGTCCCATCCGAAGCCAGACGAAGGAAGCTTTCCACAACCCCCAAAGGATTGGGGACCGCATAGGGCTTCACAATGGAAAACCACTGGGTTCCTGCTGTGTAAAACAACTGCCACAGTAAAATCAGACCTATTGCAAATACCAATGTTTCCAGAATTCTTCTATACTTCATCGGAAACCTCCTCATCAAACTCCTTCTTCATGCTTTTTTCCACACCGGCTCTTACACTCTGAAGAATCTGGTGCCGCAGAGCAACAAAATCTTCATTTTCCACTTTTCTGGGCCGAGGCAGCTCAATGGGAATAATTTCTCGAATCCGTCCGGGATTCTCCGACATGACAATAACACGATCTGCAAAATAAATAGCTTCTTCCACACTGTGGGTTACATAAAGTATCGTCTTCTTATTCTTTTCCCAAATACCTTCCAGTTCTTCCCGAAGTACATTGATGGTCTGTTTGTCCAAGGCAGAGAAGGGTTCATCCATCAAAAGAAGTTTGCTGTCCAGAGCCAAGGCCCGGGCCAGGGCCGTTCTCTGTTTCATTCCTCCGGAAATCTGATGAATCGGATAATCCTTATAATTCCATAATTGTACCATACGCAGATACTTCTCTGCCAGCTCTTCCTGTTCTTTTTTTCCATATCCTGCCGCATCCAAACCGAACATAACATTTTCCATCACATTCAGCCAGGGAAACAGGGCTGCTTCCTGGAACATAACAACCCGATCGGCTCCGGGACCCTTCACCGGTTCCCCGTCCAATATGATTTCCCCCGAGGAGGGCTGAATTAATCCGGCAATCAAATTCAGAATGGTGGATTTACCGCAGCCGGAAGGACCAACAATACAGATAAATTCTCCCTTTTCCACTTCCAGGGAAACATTACAAATAGTCTCCCGATCGGTATTATCAAATGTTTTATTAATTTCCTTCAGCTGTAAATACATCGTTTTCCTCCGGCACCTGATTGATAAAGCCTTCCCTCTCACTGATTCTGGCAAACTCCATGATGGCATCCGGATTCAGTTCGGTTGTTACTGTCATTCTGGAAAATGCGCTTCGAATCACATCTTCCTCCAGGGTTTTTCCTGTAACCTTCTGTATCTCTGTATTGACAATACCCTGAGCCTCTTCTCCGTTTTCATTGATCAGCAAAGTGGCATCCTCATGAGCTTTCAGAAAATCCTCCACCAGATCCGGATGTTCTTCCATAAATTCGCTGCGTGCAACAACCACCGCCGTGGGATAATTACCTTCAAGAAATATATCCTGATAATCCAGAAGAATCTCAGCATTTCCACTGTTTTCAATGGTAGTACCCCAGGGTTCCGGAACCAGAGCCGCATCCACACTGCCATTGTCCATTAAATTCAGAATATCGGCATTGGAACTGGCCACGATGGTCACATCTCCCCCCTGATCCGTGGTTGCCAGATTATTTTCTTCCAGCAGATTCAAAAGACAGAGATGCTGCGTATTTCCAAGCTGAGGTACTGCAGCTTTCTTTCCTGCCAGATCACTGATATCTTCGATTCCGGCATCTTTTCTTTTCAACAGTACAGCTCCGGCATTCGTGCTGTTGGAAATAATTTTTACATCCCCATTCGATTTTACATTGGCATTCACAGCAGGAACCGGTCCGATGTATCCCAAATCCAGTTCACCGGCAAAAAATGCTTCGATTTCTTCCGGACCTGCATTAAAGGAAGTCCATGTTACCTCACAGGAATCTCCCCAAAGATTTTCCAGAGTTCTCTGATTCTTCATAACCAGTGCCTGGGTATGAGTGATATTCGGAAAATATCCTACTCTTACCTCTGTCTTCCCGGTATTTCCGGATCCACAGCCGGATAAGAGAACGGCTGCTGCCATAAAACTGAAAAGCAATCCTGCCATTTTTCTGATCTTTTTCATAAATACTGACATCCTTTCGCCTTTTTCCTGTTCCTGCTTTTGTCTGTACCTTCAAAAACAGAACTTTTTTCAACTCTGCTCATATTATAGCACAGGCAATTCACCATGTTATCCGATATTTAGAAATCGTTTTCACTTTGATTTTAAAGGCTTTTTCCGTTTGTATCCCTGATCTTATTATCTTAATTCTCTATTTTTACGAAATCGTTTTCATTTCCATCTTTCTTTACATCCTGCTGTGTCTGTTTCCCAAATCACCTGCATATCCTTTTTGTGTTTCCCAAATCACCTGCATGACCGGCCGCTGCTTTCGACAAACGATCAAAACAGATTTCCTGCTGCACAGAATAAAGAGTTCCGCTTGCGGAACTCTCGCGCTGCCGCGCGGCTGCTCCTGCAGCCAAACCTCCATTGAAGCGGCATGTGCATCCTCCCGGAGGGTTTTATGCCATAGGAACGGAGTTTCCTATGGCATAAAAAGAGCCTCCGTCCAACATATACTATGTCAAACGGAGACTCTCCATCATTCCTTTTTATCTATGATCTGTCTCTTTGATGGATGAAATACATCCACATGAAATTACAGATTTCTGAATGAATTAATCTTCAAATTCGTATTTTTTGATCTCACGAACAACGTCGATGATGGTACCGTCACGAGATTCGATAACACCAACAACACGATCACCGAATTTAACCGGATCGGGCTTGCCAACGATAGCATAAGCTTTGTCACGCAGCTCTTCGATGGTGCAGAAAGGCAGTTTTACGTCTTTCATGCATTCGATCAGATCCTGACGACGAGGGTTGATTGCAATACCGTAATCAGTGATAACAACGTCAACGGTTTCACCAGGAGTGGTGATAGCAGTACACTCATCGCAGATCGCAGGAATACGTCCCTGCAGCAGAGGAGCAATAACGATAGTGCATTTTGCACCTGCAGCGGTATCAGGATGTCCACCCTGTGCACCGGTGATCATACCATCAGATCCAACTACTACGTTACAGTTGAAGTTTACGTCAACTTCCAGAGAAGCCAGGATTACGAAATCCAGCTGGTTTACATATGCACCCTTGTTCATGGGGTTAGCATACTCGGAAGCAGTGATTTCGAAATGGTTGGGATTCTCTTTTACAGACTCAATGGCAGTCAGGTCGAAATCCTGAGTATCAACCAGTTTCTCGATCAGACCTTCCTTCAGCAGATTGCACATAGGTCCTGCGATTCCGCCCAGACCAAGTCCCATCTTAATGCCTCTTTCCTTCATGATCTTTCCAAGAGAGATCGTGGAAGCGATGGAAGCTCCGCCTACACCAGTCTGGTAGGAGAAACCATCTTTGAAGTAAGGGGTATTGATAACGAACTGAGTACAATAGTCAGCCATCATGATCTTACGAACATCGGTGGTAGGCTTTGCAGCACCGGTAGCGATCTTAGCAGGATTACCAATCTCATCTACTTTTACTACATAGTCAACGTATACCTGAGAAATGCTGGCAGGCAGGTTCGGGTAAGGAACCAGAGTATCGGTGATAGCAACAACCTTATCTGCATACTGAGCATCAACATAAGCATAGGACAGAACACCGCAATCGGATTTTCCGCCAACAGCTCTCATGTTGCCGTAGCAGTCACAGGTAGGTGCACCGATGAAAGCGATATCAATATGTACATCGCCGGACTCGATTGCACGAACACGTCCACCGTGAGATCTCATGATAGCCAGGCCTTTCAGCTTACCGGTGGAGATAGCTTCACCGATCTGTCCACGAACACCGGAAGACTGGATACCGGTAATGGTTCCATCTTCGATCATGGGAACGATGGGGTTATGAGCTTTACCCAGGGAACTTGCACAGATGGTGATATCCTTGATACCCATCTTGTGGATCTCTTCCATAACCATGTTAACTACGAGGTCACCCTCACGGAAATGATGGTGGAAGGAAATGGTCATACCATCTTTGATTTCGCACTTTTTCAGTACTTCAGCGATGGAATCTACCATTTTGCTTTCTTTCGGATCAACAACTCCGCGAACGGTGGGAGCTGCCTTTGTATATTTTTCATTATGACGGGCATAAGCACCAGCGAAGGGTTTCATGCCAGTAGCTTTCAGGACTTCTTCCGGAATATCTCTTCCAACACTATTAATCATTTTATAAATCCCCCTCATATACGCCAGCGGCCTTGGCCATTTCGATGGTTCTCTTTGCACCAGGATAGAAAGCAATATCGATCATCTTTCCATCTACAGTGAATACGCCAATACCTTTAGCTTTCTTATCATCAACTTCCTTAACAACCTTCTCAGCGAAAATGATTTCTTTCTGAGTAGGAGTAAAGATTTCATGGGTAACAGCAATCTGTCTGGGGTTAACAATAGATTTACCATCAAAGCCCATCATCTTGATCATCTCAACTTCTTTACGGAATCCTTCCATATCATCCAGATTGGTGAATACGGTATCGAAGCACTGTTTTCCTGCAGCACGAGCAGCGATGATCATCATCTGTCTTGCACCAGCCAGCTCAACACCGGTACCGGTGATCTTGGTCTGCAGATCTTTGGTATAGTCACCGCCGGACAGAGCACATCCGAACAGCAGAGGAGATGCAGTACAGATCTCGTAAGCATTCAGCACACCCTTGGTGGACTCCAGAGCAGCCATCAGAAGGATACTTCCCTTCTCAACGCCGAACTCTTCTTCTGCTTTTTCCATTTCAGCCTGTACAGCCAGAACGTCAGCAGCACTCTCAGTTTTGGAGATACGGATGGAATCGCAGCGTCCTGCTACGCAGACACGTACGTCTTCTTTCCAGTGAGCAGTCTCCAGACCATTGATACGAACAACTCTTTCTACTCCACGGTAGTCGATCTCTCTCAGTGCATGAAACAGGGAATATCTTGCAGCATCCTTCTGGTTCTCTGCTACAGCGTCTTCCAGATCAAGCATGATAGAGTCGGGTTTATAAATATAGGGATCTTTAATCAAGCTGGGTTTCTGAGCATTCAGAAACATCATACTTCTTCTTAATCTGTTTAAATTAGGATTCATTATCGAATGGCACCTCCCCACGGTAATTTTTTACCAGCGCAGATTTCGTCTTCACTGTAACCGGATGCACGGAATACTGCACCTTCCACTCTTGCTTTCAGTGTACAGTCCAGGGCACCTTTATCAACTACGGTAACCTTAACGTCCTTTACTTCCAGACGTTCCAGGGTTTCCAACACAGTAGCACGAATCTGCTTACCATACTGGTTGATTACGCTGCTTTCGATGGACAATTCGATTCCAGTACCGGGTTCAACCGTAACCTGGGCATCACTGGACTCTAATGTTCCGGCCATCGCCGTACTCTTGACTTCCATGAGATATCCTCCTCATTTTTAATTAGCATCTGCCGGTTTTATTGTACATGACTGCTCAAATACTCACCGGACATCTGCATTGATTTTTTTTGGAATTACAGGGCAAAAATGACATAGTCCTGATATGTTAACCAATTATCGATTCAATTATACTAATGTCAGCATGAAAATGCAATGAATTTTGCCGTTTTAAAAAATACATTTTCTTTATAAAATGATTCATACGCAAAAAGACACTTTCATTTTACAATTATTTCATCCTGCCGTTTTTTTCATCCCATTATGCTTAATCAAAGACTTTCCATGTTTATGATGGAAACCGATGAATCTCTCATAAATCCATCTATACTCCCAAACAGGAAATCTCATAGAGGAAATAGGTCAGAGCCAGAAGATCCGCACATCCTCCGGGACTGACATTGAGACGAATAAATTCTTCATCCAGTTCCCGTACCTGACTCTCCCGGACACCTTCCGGTGCAGACAACATCTTCCTGATTTTTTCCTGAAGCTCCCGATGAACCTCCACAGAAGATCTGGCAATCATATTCGTATCGGTTACATGGGCAATCAGATTCAGAAGAGCCAACGAGCCTGCCTGATTATAATCAATTCCCTGATCCAGAGCCTGGGAAATAATGGGCCAGGAATAACGTCCCACGGAAGGGAATCCCAACGCTGCTTCCTGACGAATTCCTCCAATGCCATACTGACAGAACTGCTTCTCTCCTGCCGTCTTCTCTTCTTTTGCCTGGACATAGGTAAAATCATATTTCCATGCAGGTGCGGCAATCAAACCGGCTTTTGAAATAATACCGGATAATGTAACACGTTCTTTCCCGCGGCGCCCCATGCAGTAACCGGCAGCCGCTGCAAGAATTCCCATGGAAAAAATCATTCCTTTATGGGTATTGACACCTCCGGTGGCTTCGAACATGGCCTCCTCTGCCTCCACACCGATAGGACGAATGCAGCGAAGAATATTTTCTGCCGCCTCTTCATAGAGTTCCTTTCCGGTTTCTGCAAAGCGAATGAAGAAGGGCTCCAGCACCTCCGCACTTTTTTCAAAAAGAGCCACATCCATGTCTTTATGAGCTCCGTTATTATTTCGATCCACCAGCCCCGGCTTGGGAGTGGTATACACCTCCAGCAGCATGGCCTGATAACAAAGTCTGCCTATCAGCCGGGAACTGACACTCTTTCTTCTCAGAGAAGTCAACAGCAATTCCACCGTTTTCAGCTGCAGCTCTTCCACTGAGTGGGTACGGTTTCGGGCACAGTCGGCGGCCTCTTTTCCGCAAATCAGACAGGTTCTGGGAGAATAACCAAGTTCGGTTCGTGAAACCTTGCTTCCATCCATCCGGAGAACATCAATATCATAAAGCCGTCCTGCCGGATCCTTTTCTTCCAGTTCCAGGAGACATCGTTTCACAGCATCCGGTTCGCCGTCGACTGCAAAATATGCTTCCCAGCCGTAGGAACAAAAATCTGTTTTCTTATCCCGGATAGAAAATCCCTGACGCCAAAGGCGGCTGCAAATCTCATCTGCGGTCTGCAAAAATACTTCCTCCATCAAAGGAAATACCTTTACGGGACCAGCTATATTCATCGTAAAACAAACCAGAGTCCCCGTATTCTTCTCCCGAAACTCCTGCTGTTTTGCTGCCCGACGCTCTCTGCCCGCCAGCATTTCCGGAAGTTCCACCCGGTGTCCTACCACCGTCCAAATATTTGAAAACACAAATCATTTCCTCCTGATTTTATTCCATTATTCAAAGGTTTCCCCAACCTTCTTCAGCCACCTGGCAACAGGAATGTGCTGGGGACAAGCCGCCTCACATTGGAGACATTCGATACAATCCGATGCTTTTCCATACCCCTGAGCCACCAGATTGGTATAATATTCCTTCTGAGAAGACCAGCTGGGATTTGTATCCTGCTGTTCCACATTGTACAGCGAGAAATAGTTGGGGATCAGAATGTTCTGAGGACAGCTGCCTCCTTCCACACAGTAGCGGCAGCCTGTACAGGGAATGGCAATGGTATCATTGATCATATCCCTGGCCTGAACAATCACTTTCTGTTCTTCTTCCGTGAGGGGAACAAAGTTTTCCATGGTGGAACAGTTGTCTGCCAGCTGGTCTTCATCTCCCATTCCGGAAAGAACCATCATGACACCATCCAGACTGGCTGCAAAACGAATGGCCCAGGACGGAACACTCCACTCTGAATGAGCCTGACGGAATAAATCCTGTGCTTTTTCCGGTACATTGTTGGCCAGAGTTCCTCCCTTAACCGGCTCCATTACAATCACCGGTTTGCCGTATTTTCTTGCCACCTCATAACATTTTCTGCTCTGAATTCCTTCATTTTCCCAATCCAGATAGTTGATCTGAAGCTGAACAAATTCCAGATCCGGATTTTCCCGGAGAATCTGTTCCAGAAGCTCCGCTGTATCATGAAAACTGAATCCCAGCTTACGAATGAACCCTTCCTTTTTCTTTTCTCTCAGGAAATTAATGGTATCAAACCTTTTTGCCTTTTCGCAGGCTCTGCTGTTCAGATTATGAAGCAGATAGTAATCAAAATATTCCAGTCCCGTTTTCCGGAGCTGTTCGTCAAAAATCCGAACCTGATCTTCCTGTTCCTTCAGATTAACCATGGGCATCTTGTCTGCCACCGTATAGGAATCCCGGGGATGCCGCTCTACCACGCATCGACGAAGAACATTTTCACTCTCATATTCATGATACATATAACCCGTATCAAAATATGTAAATCCACGGCGAATAAACTCATCTGCCAACGCAGAGGCTCTTTCTATATCCACAGAATCCTTATGGTTCGGATCCAATAAAGGAAGTCTCATCCATCCATATCCCAGTCTTTTCTGTTCCATAGCTTCTCCTTTCACCCCAATGCCATTCCGTTCCGCTTACCATTTCCGGCAAGGATTGGAAATCGATATGAACAAAATGTGTATCGTGTTCCTCTGTCCGGGAAAGCACTTTTATATTCCCAGTATATTACAAAGTCACAGTCCAGTCAATTCCAGGACTTTCCTGTCTTCGACACCATGGGTTCCCGCTGTCTGAACAAAAAGAGACCCCGTACCAATTCTCATCCGTACGGGGTCTGCTTTCGGCATCGTTTTTATGAAACGATCCTTTGTATGACTTATTTTGAAAGATTTACCATATTTATAACGGAAAACTTTGTCCATTCATGATTCCTGCCATTAATCCGGCAGATTACTATATCCCATCAGAAAAGTATCCACAGCCTTTGCTGTCTCTCTTCCTTCCCGGATCGCCCAAACGACCAGAGAAGCACCTCTGCGGCAGTCACCGGCGGCAAATACCTTGGGATTAGAAGTAGCATGATTCTTTTCGGAGGTGGTGGGAAGATTTCCATTTCCATCCAGAGGAAGCTCGAAGGCATCTGCTGTACTCTTCTCAACCCCCTGGAATCCGGAGGCGATCAGTGCCAGCTCACAGGGAATTTCAAATTCACTGCCGGCAATCTCAACCATTTTAACACGTCCTGTCTTGGCATCCTTTTTCTTTTTCAGCTTAATGCCTTTTACTCCTACCAGTTTTCCTTCTTCATTCTTCAGGAACTCTTTTACTTTGGTCTCATACATCCGGGGATCTTTGCCAAATACAGCTGCTGCTTCTTCCTGGCCGTAATCGGTCTTCAGCACTCTGGCTCTCTGAGGCCAGGGATTATCTGCCGGACGCTCCAGAGGAAGGCAAGCCTGTCTGGTAAACTGAACCACGCTCTTGCAGCCCTGACGAACTGCCGTTCCAATACAGTCATTGGCTGTATCACCGCCGCCAATGACCAGTACATTCTTTCCTGCCGCATTGAGAACGGGAGGAATCTCGGTACCATCCAGCACGCTGCGAATACTGCTTCTCAGATAAGGAAGAGCAAATTCTACCCCCTCCGCATCACGGCCGGCAAAATTCAGATCTCTGGGATCGGTGGCACCGCAGGCCAGAATTACCGCATCATACTGTCTCAGCAAATCCTGAGCGGAAATATCTTTTCCGACTTCGGTATTTAAAACAAATTTGATGCCGCTGGCTTCCATCAGATGGATTCGACGCATTACAATATTTTTTCCCAGTTTCATGGTGGGAATTCCATACATCAGCAGACCGCCGGGACGGTCATCTCTCTCATAAATCGTAACGTGATGTCCGCGGCTGTTCAGCTGATCGGCCGCGGCCAATCCTGCAGGACCGGAACCGATGATGGCAATTCTTTTATCGGTTCGTACGGAAGGAACCTGCGGCTGAATCCAGCCCTGCTCAAAACTGTATTCCACAATGGCTCTTTCATTGTCACGATTCGTGACTGCCGTATCGTGAAGGAGACCGGTGCATGCTGCTTCACAAAATGCCGGACATACACGGGAAGTAAACTCCGGGAAATTATTTGTCTTATGGAGACGATGCCATGCCTGCTGATAATTGCCCCGATACAGGAAATCATTCCATTCCGGAACCAGATTGTTCAGAGGACAGCCGGAAACCATTCCATCAATATAACATCCTGCCTGGCAAAAGGGAACTCCACAATCTTTGCAGCGAGCAGCCTGTTCTTTTCTTTCTTTTTCAGAAAGGGGAGTATAAAACTCCTGATAGTTTTTCACTCTTTCTGCCGGGTCTAAGGCACGGTTTCCCTTTCTTTCATATTCTATAAATCCAGTTGGTTTTCCCATGATTAAACCCCCATTTTCTTTCTTCGATCATAAAATGCCTGATTTTTGGCAATTTCCGGTTCCACACCGTTTACCACATATCCGTGGGCCAGTTCCATCATTTCCTTATATTCTCTGGGAATAATCTTACGGAATCTGGGAACGTATGCAGAGAAATCTGCCAGGATTTTCTTACCTTTTTCCGATCCGGTGGCTTCTACATGCTCCGTGATCAGTTCTCTCAGACATTGAATGTCTTCACCATCGGTTACCATTTCCAGATATACCAGTTCTTTGTTCAGATTCAGGTACAGTTTGCTCTCCATATCCAGTACATAGGCTACGCCGCCGCTCATACCAGCTGCAAAGTTCTTTCCGGTAGGTCCAAGAATTACTGCCACACCGCCTGTCATATATTCACAGCCATGGTTTCCGACGCCTTCTACGACTGCCGTAGCACCAGAGTTGCGCACGCAGAATCTCTCACCGGCAATACCATTGATAAAGATCTTTCCGCCGGTAGCACCATAAAGGGCAACGTTGCCGATGATTACATTATCTTCTGCCACCAGCTGGGAGTTTTCAGACGGATAAACAATAATCTTACCGCCGGACAAACCTTTTCCGATATGGTCATTACTGTCACCTTCCAGTTTCAGCGTAATGCCCTTCGGAAGGAATGCTCCAAAGCTCTGTCCGCCATGACCCTTTGCATGAATAATCATGGTATCATCCGGCAAAGTATTTCCATATTTCTTGGTTACTTCCGAACCCAGCATGGTACCAAAGGTTCGATCGGTATTTACCACATCCACCGTAATCTCTTTCTTCTTGCCGGTCTGAAGACTCTCAGCCATGGCAGGAATCAGAACACGGGAATCCAGTGTTTTTTCCAGTTCAAAGTTGAAACTGTTGCCTTCTTTAAAATGAAGTTCATCTTCCGGAATTCCGTCAATGCAAAGCGGTCCCAGCTGCAGAGTATTTACCCGGGGATTTTCCTTACCGATACCCTTCTTCGTTTTCAGGAACTCGGAATGTCCGCAAAGCTCATCAATGGAATGAACTCCCAGTTTCGCCATATGTTCTCTCAGATCCTGAGCAATGAAACGCATGAAGTTTTCCACATACTCCGGTTTCCCAATGAAGTTCTTACGCAGTTCCGGATTCTGTGTAGTAATTCCCATGGGGCAGGTATCCAGATTACACAGACGCATCATGGTGCATCCCAGAGTAACCAGGGGAGCGGTAGCAAAACCAAAACCTTCTGCACCCAGCATGCAAGCCACAGCCACATCACGGCCCGTCATCAGTTTTCCATCCGTTTCCAGACGAACTTTATTTCTCAGACCGTTCTGAATCAGTGTCTGATGAGCTTCGGAAAGGCCAACCTCCCAGGGAAGTCCTGCATTATAGATGGAACTTCGGGGTGCGGCACCGGTTGCACCGGTGGAACCGGCAACAACAATAATCTCAGCACCGGCTTTCGCAACACCGGCTGCAACCGTTCCTACGCCGGCTTCTGCAACCAGTTTTACAGAAATATCCGCATCACGATTTGCATTTTTCAGATCATAAATCAACTGAGCCAAATCCTCAATGGAGTAAATATCGTGATGAGGAGGCGGGGAAATCAAACCTACACCGGGAGTGGAATTTCTCGTAGCTGCTACCCAGGGATATACCTTTGCTCCGGGAAGGTGACCGCCCTCACCGGGTTTTGCACCCTGGGCAACCTTAATCTGAAGTTCCTGTGCATCCACCAGATAATGGCTGGTTACACCAAAACGTCCGGATGCAACCTGTTTGATGGAACAGCCACGATAAACTCCCTTCTCATTATAGCTGCTTCTCTCTTCCGGCTGACCGCCTTCACCTGTATTGGAACGGCCGCCCAAATGATTCATAGCCACAGCCAATGCTTCATGAGTCTCGGGAGAAAGGGAGCCATAAGACATGGCACCGGTGTGGAAACGCTTTACAATCTCATCCACACTTTCTACTTCTTCCAGCGGAATGCCTTTCTCCGGATATACAATGCCAATCAGACTTCTCAGATTGACTTCTCTCTCTTCGCCAATAACAGATTCTTCGTATTTTTTGAAGAGTTCATAATCTCCCTTCCAGCAAGCCTGCTGCAGAAGATGAATGGTAACCGGATTGTACAGATGATCTTCCGTTCCGGAACGCATCTTATGTCCTCCGGTACTCTCCAGGGTCAGATCTACATCGAGACCCAGGGGATCGAAGGCCTTGGTATGAAGCTCATCCATCTGCATATCCATATCTTTCAGACTGATACCGCCGATTCTGCTGACAGTACCGGTGAAGTACTCATCTGCTACTTCCCGATCAATTCCCACTGCCTCAAATACTTTGGCACCTTCATAAGACTGGAGAGTGGAAATACCCATCTTGGAAGCAATTTTAACAATACCATTCAGAACAGCCTGATTGTAATCCTTAACAGCCGTATAATAGTCCTTATCCAGGATATCCTTACGTACCAGCTGATAAATAGTCTCATGGGCCAGATAAGGATAAATAGCAACAGCACCATAACCCATCAGCGTAGCAAAATGGTGAACTTCTCTGGGTTCTCCGGATTCCAGAATAATGGACATATTGCTTCCCTTCTGGGTTTTGATCAGATGCTGACGAACAGCAGAAACTGCCAGCAGAGAAGGAATCGCAACATGGTTTTCATCCACACCAATATCAGAAAGAATCACAATATTCGTTCCATTATGATAGCAATAATCCACTTCGGAACAAAGATTATGAAGAGCCTGCTTTAACTTGGTTCCTTTATAATGAAGAATGGAAACAGTTTCAACACGGATTCCCGGTGCCTCCATAGCACGAATCTTCATCATATCCGTTGCTGTCAGAATAGGACTATCAATACACAATACATTACAGTTATCCGCTTTTTCTACCAGCAGATTGCCGGTACTTCCCAGATATACCCGGGTGGAAGTTACAATCTGTTCCCGGATCGCATCCAGAGGCGGGTTGGTAACCTGAGCGAACTGCTGCTTAAAATAGGTAAACAAAGGCTGACGACGCTTCGACAGAACAGGAAGAGGGTTATCAGAACCCATGGCAGCAATGGGCTCCGAACCGGTCTCTGCCATCATCATAATGGAAGTTCTGAACTCCTCATACCTGTATCCAAAGGCTTTCTGAAGACGCGCACGCATCTTTGTATCGTAATGCTCAACCTTCTCATTGGGGATCTTCAGATCCTGCATCATAATCAGGTTGTTGTCCAGCCATTCACCGAAGGGCTGACGAGTCGCATATTTGTTCTTCAACTGCTCATCATCTACCAGTACGCCGCGGATGGTGTCTACCAGCAGCATTTTACCGGGACGAAGACGATCTTTGCGGATAATATGCTCTTCCTGGAGTTCCTCCAGAGCACCTACTTCCGAAGACAGAATCAGCTGATCATCATCAGTGATATAATAACGGGACGGACGCAGACCGTTTCGGTCAAGAACAGCACCAACAAGATCACCATCCGTAAAAATAATAGAGGCAGGACCATCCCAGGGTTCCATCATCGTTGCGTAATAACGATAGAAATCTTTTTTATCCCTGTTCATGGTCTTGTCATTGGCCCAGGCTTCCGGAATCGTAATCATAACTGCCAGAGGAAGATCCATTCCATTCATAACCATGAATTCAATGGCATTATCCAGCATGGCGGAATCGGAACCGCTGTTGTCAATGGCAGGAAGGACCTTATGAAGATCTTTTGCCATAACAGGAGACTCCAGTTTCTCTTCCCGAAGAGCCATCTTATCCACGTTACCGTTGATGGTATTAATCTCTCCATTATGTACCAGGAAGCGATAAGGATGAGAGCGTTCCCAGCTGGGATTGGTATTGGTACTGAATCGGGAATGAGTAATACCGATGGCAGAATGGTATTCCTTATCCTGCAGATCTTTATAGAAGTTTCTCAGCTGTCCTACCAGGAACATTCCTTTGTATACAATCGTTCGGCTTGACATGGAAACTACATAGGTATTATCGTTACTCTTTTCAAAAACTCGCTTGGCAACATAGAGTTTCCGATCAAAATCGAGTCCTTTCTCCACATCTTCAGGCTTCTTCACAAAGCCCTGCCAGATCGAAGGCATGGTACTCAGCGCCTTTTCTCCCAGAATACCGGAAACCACCGGTACTTCTCTCCATGCAATAAACTCCATGCCCTCCTGCTTTACTACGATTTCAAACATCTTCTGAGCCTGTTTTCTCTGCAGCTCATTCTGAGGGAAGAAGAACATACCAATTCCGTATTCTCTTTCGCCGCCGAGGTCAATGCCTCTCTTTGCCATTTCCTTACTAAAAAAGTTATGGGAGATCTGAAGCAGAATGCCCACGCCATCACCTGTTTTGCCGTCAGCATCTTTTCCAGCCCTATGTTCCAGATTTTCAACGATTTTAAGGGTGCGGTCAACTGTTGCATAGCTGGGTCGTCCCTTAATGTCTACGATAAGGCCGATACCGCAATTATCATGTTCGAATTCTTTACGATACAGCCCCTGCTGTGCCTGTGTATTCATAGCCTACCTCCTTGTGTTAGTGTGAATTATAATGCCATAACTTTATTTTGTCAAGTTTTTGCCTTAATTAAATTCATTTTCTTATGTGAAATCCTTTTTCATTTGTTTTTATTTATAAGGAGATTCTTTTTTCTTTGGCACACTGATTCGCTGAATCGTAATAACAATACAAAAGCCCCCGACAGATTACTCTGTCGGGGGCAGAACATACTTGAACATTCATCGCCGGTACGAATACAGGACGACCGTTCCTATATTATGCGGTAAATCTTACAGCATTTTCTCCAGTCTCTCTCTGATGGACTGAATGAATACAGTGGAGTTAACCTTCTGAACTTTCTCTTTGTCCATGGTGGTGATCAGAGCCAGGTCTTTGGTCATGATACCATCTTCGATGGTCTGCAGAGTAGCTTTCTCCAGGCAGTTAGCGAAGTTAACCAGTTCATCAATCTTATCCAGTTCACCACGTTTTCTCAGAGCGCCGGTCCAAGCAAAGATAGTAGCTACGGAGTTGGTAGAAGTCTCTTTGCCTTCCAGGTGCTGATAGTAATGTCTCTGAACGGTACCATGAGCAGCTTCATACTCATAGTTTCCATCGGGGGATACCAGAACGGAGGTCATCATAGCCAGAGAACCATAAGCGGTAGCCAACATATCGGACATAACGTCTCCATCGTAGTTCTTGCAAGCCCAGATGTATCCACCTTCAGAACGGATTACACGAGCAACGATATCATCGATCAGAGTGTAGAAGTAGGTGATGCCAGCAGCTTCGAATTTCTCTTTGTATTCGGTCTCGAATACTTCAGCGAAAATATCCTTGAAGGTATGGTCATACTTCTTGGAGATGGTATCTTTGGTAGCAAACCAAACATCCTGCTTGGTATCCAGAGCATAGTTGAAGCAGCTTCTAGCGAAGGAACGGATAGAATTGCATCTGTTATGCATACCCTGGATTACGCCGCCTTCCGGTTCGGTGAACTCCATGATAACTTCTTCCTGTTTGGAACCATCAGCGCCTTCGAATACCAGTTTAGCGGTACCAGGCTGGAAGCATTTCATTTCTACTCCCTTATAAACATCACCGTAAGCATGACGAGCGATAGTGATGGGTTTGGTCCAGTTCTTTACGTAGGGCTCAATACCTTTAACCAGGATAGGAGCACGGAATACAGTACCATCCAGGATAGCACGGATTGTTCCGTTCGGGCTCTTCCACATCTGGGACAGGTTGTACTCTTCTACACGAGCAGCGTTGGGGGTAATGGTTGCACACTTAACAGCTACACCATACTTCTTGGTTGCGTTAGCAGAATCAACGGTAACCTGATCCTTGGTCTCTTCTCTCTTAGGCAGTCCAAGATCATAATATTCAGTCTTCAGATCGATGAAGGGAAGAAGCAGCTCATCTTTGATAACCTGCCACAGTACTCTGGTCATCTCATCGCCGTCCATCTCGACCAGCGGTGTAGTCATTTTGATCTTTTCCATTGGAATCATCCTCCTTAAATCGGGCATAAAGAGATAATATATCTGCCCGTAGTATGGTTTGATTATAAGTCACAAAAATATCAATGTCAATATAATTCCCTGCGAAAATCCGTCATTTTTCTTAGTTTTTTTATATGATTATATTTCATATATTATGTCTCGTATCGAAAAAGCATTCTTTTTCTTGTTTCAGACAAAAACAGAGCTTTTTCATAGCAAATATCAGAATAATTTCTTTGTTTTAATAAATTTGACAAATATTTACGTGATTATAGAAGAAAGACAGAATATCCAGATAAGTATATCCTGCCTGATCCATCCCTTTTGCCCCATCCTGACTCATTCCCACACCATGTCCAAAACCTCCGCCGCATATTTTCCAGCCTTCTGTTACTTTCTCCAAATAAAAATATGCACTGGGTAAAATGGACATTCCCTTGGATTCCGACCCGTCATTCCGAACCAGGGGGCAGGATGTCGATCCCAGAAATCGGCGGATTTTGTCCTGACCTGTCACAGAAAAACTTCCTGTATCACCCACAACTTCCAATTCTTCCGCACATCCGCTGGCCGCTCGTTTCGTAACAGAAAGAGACTGAATCGTTCCGATTTGATCCGCTTTCTCACTTCCCAACCATTCTTTTGTCAGTTCCCCCAAACTTTCTGCGCTTCGCATCGTATTCCATCGAAAATACAGTGCATCCTGATCCCAGCTGGAGGGCTTCCCTTCCAGAAAACGGCGAAAATCCAGCTCTTCCGAAAGATCGATGACCTGACGGTCTGCATCCTGGGAATGGGCCGCAATCCAGCCGCAGGAATCGGCAGCGCCGCCCCATATGGAAAAGTCTGCACCATATCCATAGGAAGTGGAATAGTAAAAGGCTTCTGCAATCTGTCCTTCCCATACGAGAACCTGCCCTTTTGTCTCACGGACAGCCAGGGATGCCTTTTCTCCGTATTCCTGATTATTATAGACCTGACAGGATGTACTATCGTCCACATCTGCTCCATACTTTGTATATTTTTCGCTGCTTTGACCGCTGCAGCAATAACTTCTGGCACATACAGCCTGAGCCTTTAAGGCTTCCTCTCCATAGGACTCCGGCATTTCTCCGGCAACCACCCGTTCCAGATATGTTTCCAGAGAGAGGGAATTCACCAAAGCAATGCCATCTTCATAAAGAGCAGCCGTTACTTTTCCCGGGTAATCGGGATGACCGCAGGCCCGATCCACATTGGGAAAAAGAATTCCTTCTTCTCCATAAAAGGTGACAGAACCATTCCGTTCACGAAGAAATTCCTCTGTCACCTCCACTTCACTTCCCGCTTTCAGAAGTTCTGCTGAGGATCCATCCGGATTCTCCATAATAAAAGGGCCATCGGAAGTGACCAGGACTTTTTCATGAAGAAGGGAGCGATAATCCGACGTTTTGATCAGGACACGGATTTCCGGCGAGCCATCTGACAAAAGCTGTCGGCTCAGCCGATAGGAAGAAAAATTTCCCGTCTCCACTGATATTCCTCCCCACTCATTATCTCTTTGATAGGATTCTTCCAGTACGTCTTCCCGGAAAGAACCTGTGCTGCCTTGTGCTGCAGGATTCTCCGTCTTTTCCTCTTCAGACATTTCCTCTGCCCATAAACCGCAGCATTCTGCACTTTCCGCCATTTCCCGGGTAATCCCTGCTTTCTCCCACACTGTCTGGGACTTTTCTCTGTGGATCAATGTCACCAGCATCAGAGCAGCCAGTCCCACGATGAATCCCAACCTGGCTTTCCGTCTCATATTTCCTCCGAAAAACATTATTCCAGGCGTCTGCCTCTTAACCCCCGATCAAGGGACTTGTCCGCCTGTTCTTCCAATAATGTATGATCGGAGTTGTATTTTTAACACAACTTCACTCTTCCTGTTTTCAACAGCTTTTGACCAGCAAAAAATCCACTCCTGAAAAAGTCAGGATTTTTCGCAACGAAAAAAGGAAGCCGAAGCTTCCTTTTCCTCCAGAATGCCGTCCCCGCTTTTGAGTCCTAGCAGAGCTAGGTGGGTAACCGCAGCCGTTCTTCAGCCTTCCACTGACAAATGGTGGCCTGACATCCAACCGGCGATATAGGAATCCCGTAAATCAAAATGTAGGTTCAAAATAACAAGGTAACGTACATCCCAGAATATGCGAAAACAGATGCAATTTCTCATGTTCATCTCTGTTTTCTTATCATTTCCAAATTGAAGTTTTTCATTCGAAAAATTTTTTCCAATCTTTGCAGGAACCATTCTATTTTTCCCGCATCACAGTTCGTAGTATAGCACAGATTTCTCATCACGACAAGGGATTTTTGATAATCGAGTAGATCAAAGGTTCCCCCTTTGGCTTCATGTCATCGAAGGAAAGGCTGTCTAACAAGCGTTTTTCCGCAGGATTTTTTCTGCTTTCATCAGAGTAAAAGAATTCAGCCAAAGGATCTCCCGGCACAACATAATCCCCGCATTTTTTATATAGAAGGATTCCGGCGCCATAATCCAACACATCTGTTTTGCATTGACGGCCTGCTCCCAAAATCATGGACGCCATGCCGATACCTTCCGCATTCATCTCTGTCAGATACCCTTTTTCCTTTGATCTGACTGTATAGCGGAATGCGGCTGAGGGAAGTCTTTCCGGATCCTCCACAACAAGAGGATCTCCTCCCTGAATCCGAATCATTTCTTTCAGTTTTTCCAGGGCAGCTCCGCTTTTCAGGGCATTCTTTACCACCTGCATACTTTCTTTCTCGTCTGCACAACCGCAAAGAATCAGCATCCGGGAAGCCAGGGCCAGACATACCTCCGTCAAATCTTTCGGTCCGCGTCCTTTGAGAACTTCAATGGCTTCCTTCACTTCCAGTGCATTTCCAACGGCATTTCCCAAGGGGATATTCATATTGGAAATTACTGCTTCCATTTTCCGTCCGGCCCGTGTACCTATGTGTACCATTAACTCTGCCAGAATTGCTGCTTCCTTTGGTGATTTCATAAAAGCACCGCTTCCGGTTTTCACATCCAGAAGAATCGCATCGCTTCCTGCTGCCAGCTTCTTACTCATAATAGAAGAAGCAATGAGGGGAATACAGTCCACCGTGGCAGTGACATCTCTCAGTGCATATATTTTCTTATCCGCAGGCACCAGATTTCCCGACTGACCGATTACACTGAGACCGCAGGTTTCTACCGCATGAAAGAATTCTTCTCTCGTCAGGGCAGTCTGAAAACCGGGAATGGATTCCAGCTTATCAATGGTTCCTCCCGTATGTCCCAGACCGCGGCCAGACATTTTCGCCACTTTTCCTCCACAGGCAGCCACCAGGGGAGCAACAATCAGCGTAGTCTTGTCGCCAACGCCTCCCGTACTGTGCTTATCCACTTTGCATCCGGAAATGGCAGATAAATCCATGGTATCGCCGGAATGTTCCATCTCCATGGTAAGTTCAAAGGTTTCTTCCTCTGTCATTCCCCGGAAACAAATGGCCATGAGCATTGCTGCCATCTGATAATCCGGAATCTCCCCTTCCACGAAACCCATAACCATGTCATGAATTTCCTCATGACTCAGGGACTCACCGCGTTTCTTCTTCTCAATCAACTCATACATTCTCATAAATTATCTCCCTGCCGCCGACAGCTGCTCTTCGGATGTTCAACAGCTCATATCTTCTGCTGTAAAAGCTCCGGGATTCAGTTCTTTTAAGGAGTAACGATAAATGGTTCCGTCCGGTTTTCCCAGGATAACAGAAAAATCCGGGCTGCAGAACTCTGACATCACTTGCCTGCAGATACCACAGGGAAATACCGCTTCCGTCCACACACCCTGAGGACCGCCGACTATGGCAATTTTTCGAAATTTTCGTTCTCCTTCGCTGACTGCCTTGAAGACAGCTGTTCTCTCTGCACAATTTGTCGCTCCAAAAGACGCATTTTCCACATTACACCCCGTAAATATTCTGCCGTTCTCTGTCTCCAGAGCAGCTCCTACCTGAAAATGTGAATAGGGTGCATAGGCATTTTCCATGGCTTTCGCAGCAGCCTGAATTAACTCTCTGTCTTCCATGACTCCACCTTCTTTTCCGATTCTTATCTATTTCTGTTCTGCCAGTTTTACCAGTCTGCTGGTCCCCAGTCTGGATGCTCCGCACTCCATCAGAGCCTTGGCATCTTCAAAAGAAGAAATTCCGCCGGCCGCTTTGATCTGTACTCCCTCACCAATCTGTTCAGCAAACAGCCGAACGTCCTCACAGGTTGCTCCTCCCCTGGAAAATCCCGTGGAGGTTTTGATAAAATCAGCACCGGCCCTGGTCACCGCCCGACACAGGGCAATTTTTTCCGACTCGCTGAGCAAACATGCCTCCACAATTACTTTCAGAGTATGATCTCCGCAGGCTTTTTTCAGTTCGCGTATTTCCTCTTCCACCTGTTCAAAGAGACCATCCTTCACCCATCCCAGGTTCACCACCATATCAATTTCATCCGCTCCGTTATTCAAAGCATCCTTTGTTTCAAAAACTTTAGAGGCAGTTGTCTGATATCCGTTGGGGAATCCAATCACCGTACATATTCTGACAGAATCACCCTTTCGTTCTTTTGCCTGTCTGACATAGGAGGGCGGAATGCAGACAGAAGCCGTTTCCCATTTTTCTCCCTGGTCTAAAATCCGACAAATCTCTTCCCATGTAGCTGTCACTGTCAGTAAAGTATGATCTACCGCACTTAATATTTTTTTCTGATCCATTGTATGTCTCCTATTTCCTGCTGAGAACAACAGTTTTTTATTTACCAATCTCTTTCCAGAAACCTTCTCCGGCAATTGATTTGTCATCCAGTCCAAAAACCTGCAGGATAGTGCTTCCCAGATCAGCAAAGCTATGTCTCGTTCCCAGATTTGTTCCCTCCTGAAGCATATTTCCGTACATAACAAGGGGCACATACTCCCTGGAATGATCCGTAGAGGGAGTGGAAGGATCGCAGCCATGATCTGCCGTGATCATCAAAATATCTTCCTCTCTCATTTTTGCCGTCAGTTCCGGCAGTCTTCTATCAAAATAAGAAAGTGCCTGGGCATAACCATCCACATCATTTCGGTGACCATATATCATATCAAAATCCACCAAATTGGTAAAAACAAGTCCTTCAAAATCCCGGTCCATATACTCCAGAGTTCTGTCAATTCCCTCTGCATTTCCTGAAGTGTAAACATACTCATTCATACCACGGCCGGCAAAAATATCATGTATTTTTCCCACAGCCAGTACAGTTTTCCCTTGTCTCACCAGGACATCCAGCATGGTATCACCCGGCGGTTCCAGAGAAAAATCATGTCGATGGGAGGTTCGCTGGAAATCTCCCGGCGTTCCGATAAAAGGACGGGCAATCACACGTCCGACACCCCATTCTCCCTGACAGATTTCCCGGGCGATCCGACAGTACCGATACAATTCTTCCGGGGGAACGAGATCTTCGTGGGCCGCAATCTGAAGAACACTGTCGGCTGAAGTATATACAATCAGCTTCCCTGTTGACAGGTGTTCTTCACCGAAATCCTGAATGACCTGGGTACCCGAGTAAGGTCGATTGCATAGAATGCCCCGACCGGTTCGCGCCTCCAATTCCCGAAGCAATGATTCAGGAAAGCCTTCCGGGAAAGTAGGCATGGGTTTTTCTGAAACAACACCTGCCAGTTCCCAATGACCTGTCGTCGTATCCTTTCCCTGGGAACGTTCACTAAGACGGGCAATCACTCCTGAAAAATCATCGACGCCCGGCTGCGCTGTCACCCCATCAATATTGAAAAGTCCCATTTTTTTCATATTGGGCATGGCAAAGTTCTTTCCTTTTGCTGCTGCCGAAAGTGTGTCACTGCCCTCATCGCCAAATGCAGCTGCATCCGGCATCTCTCCTATTCCAAAACTATCCAGAACAATTAAGAAAACTCTCTTCATTATCTCATCTCCCTGCATGGATACGATATCATGATCTGGTAAAACATATGATAATAAGACCAATACAGATACTGTCAATATCCTTATTATCCTTATTATCCTTATTACTTTAGTATAGAATATAAGTCTCCCAATTACAAGACGAGAACCTTTTTTAACAGAGATTTCAAAAATCTATTTCCGGTTTACAGATTTTTTATTTTCTTTTTCGTTTCTCATGCCGCCTTGCAGAACATGTGTTCTTATGCTATACTGATCTGAGAAGTGTTTTTACTATTTTATGGGAATTACCTTGAAGGGAGAGATTGGAATGCTGATTCAGGAAAGCCTTACTCTTCAGCAAAAGCTGGAGATTCTGTCGGATGCTGCCAAATATGATGTGGCCTGCACTTCCAGTGGTGTAGATCGAAAAGGAAAAGCAAACACCATGGGGAACGCCGCATCCTGCGGAATCTGCCACAGTTTCTCTGCAGACGGAAGATGTATTTCTCTCCTCAAAATTCTGATGACAAATGCCTGCATTTATGACTGTCGATACTGTATTAATCGGGTTTCCAATGACACCCTTCGAACCTTTTTCACACCGGAAGAAATCTGTACTCTCACCATGGAATTCTATCGAAGAAATTATATTGAAGGACTTTTTCTCAGTTCCGGAATTCTGAACACCCCCAATGAAACCATGGAAAAGATTTACCAGACTCTTTGGCAGCTTCGCGAAGTTCACCGTTTCTGGGGATACATTCATGTCAAAGCGATTCCCGGTGCCGATCCGGAATTAATCGAACGGGTTGGTCATCTGGCAGACCGTATGAGCATCAACCTGGAGCTCCCCACCAGTCAGGGTCTGAAAACCCTGGCCCCGGCAAAGACAAGATCCCGGATTCTCACACCCATGCGCCAGATTCAAAAAGGAATTTCCGAGAACAAACAGTATCTGAGCGAACGAAAAAAAAGCCGTTCTTCTCCCTCACTTATCACCGGGAAACAAGTGATCACCCCGGATGATTCTGAATTTCTGCCGACGGCGTTAAATTCCCAGGCTCTTAAGCCCGACAGTGCTCCGGCCAATGACTTTGCTTCTCTGACTTTTGATCCATCCGGAGCTTTAAAATATGAAGAAAACTCCAAATTCGTTCCTGCAGGACAAAGCACTCAGATGATTATCGGCGCCACCCAGGAAACAGATCATCAGATTCTTTCGGTTACAGAAGCACTCTATCATAACTTTGATCTGAAAAGAGTTTTCTTTTCCGCCTATACCGCCCTCAACGATGACAGCCATCTTCCGGCTCTCGGAACACCGCCGCCCCTGCTTCGGGAACATCGTCTCTATCAGGCAGACTGGCTTCTCCGATTTTATGGTTTCACTGCTTCTGAACTTTTGTCCGAAGAGAAACCAAATTTTAACCCTCTCATCGATCCAAAATGTGACTGGGCTCTCCGCAATCTTGATATTTTTCCTGTGGAAGTAGCCAGAGCCGATTATTCCACTTTACTGAGAGTTCCCGGAATTGGTGTGAAATCGGCAAGGCGGATATTGACTGCCAGACGCTACGGAAAACTGGACTTCCAGGCATTGAAAAAGTTTGGAGTTGTTCTGAAACGAGCCGGTTACTTCATTACCTGTCAGGGAAAAATGTATCGTCCCCTCCGTTTTGAAGAGGATTTTCTGACAAGGGAACTCGTTGCCGATGATAAAAAGAAAAGATACGAACTGGAGGATACCCAGGGAAGCTATCGTCAGCTTTCCCTCTTTGACGATTTCCATCTGAATGAGCAGCCCGACTCCTCCGACCTTTTCAAAAGCCTTTCCGGTCAGTTATAGTTTATTTTTGGGTTTTTCATGAACGGCTCTGCTCCGCTGTATTTTTACGCCGGATTCACCAGAATTTCTTTGCCCGGTTATTTATTACAAGGAGACTTGCATGAACGATATTACTACTGTTTTTTGCTGTCAGGACAATATGGACTCCATTTTCACAGGGATTTATGATGCATGGGCATCCCGTCTCGGCCATTCTCATGTCCGCCTTCAGCTGGCAGCTCATTATAATTACGAATTATTCACCAAAACGGTGGAAGTCCAGCCAAACCCGGAAAAGACAGAAAAAGTTATCCGGTCTATTCGCACCAAAATTTCTTCGGAAGCATGGTCCATGGTTTACCGGGCTGTCCTGTCTCAGTATGAATCAAAGGCCGATGATATCTACCGTTTTCTGATTCTTGGATTCCACTACGGCAGCTGTGTTACAAAAATGCTTACGGAACCTGCGGTACAGCGAATTCATGAGCTGAATCGCTTTGTAGGAAATGAAGCCCATTTTTTCCGGGAATTTCTTCGTTTCGATTCTATGGAACAGAATATCCTTTTTGCCAGAATCAGACCGAAGAGCAATGTACTCACACTCCTGACTCCCCACTTTGCAGACCGTATATCCGGCGAAAACTTTCTTATATTAGATGTAGGCAGAAATCTGGCTTCCATTCATCCTGCCAATCAACCCTGGTATCTGACTGCTCTGACACGAGAAGAGGCGGAGGCCCTCCTTTCCCGGAAGCCGGACCAGTACCGTGATCTCTGGAAGACTTTCTATGATACCATTGCCATTGAAGAACGAAAAAATCCCCGGCTGCAGAGAAACATGATGCCTCTGCGCTACCGGGAATTTATGCCGGAAATCTAGTACAACGTTTTATTAACTGTACTTTACATCAGCATTCATTGCAGAAATCTGGTGTACTTAATCAGCGAACAGTATTAAACAGAAGAAAAACCTAATTAATATAAAGTAAAAACCCCAATTATTATAAAGAAAAATCCCGGAATCATTCTTTCTGAGAAATCATTTTTCACAACGATTTCCGTCAGGAATATTCCGGGATTTTTTATGCCGTACAAATGGCTGAATGATTCAATCTCCGATAAGGGACTGAATTATTTCACACCAAGGAACTTCTTGATGGTGTCAACCATTTCCTCTTTTTCACATTCTGTCTTATGAAGAACCTCTGCAGAACGAATGTCTTCAATTGCCTGGGGAATTGCAACGCCGGAAAGCTCATGGAGCTTATCAATCAGAGCAAAATCTTCTTCCTCATTATATTTGGCATCGATGGCTGCCATTACGCTTCTGGTGAACTTGTAGGGACTTGCTGTGGAAGCAATTACTGTAGGAGTGGTATCTCCGGTCTCCTCACAATACTGTTTGTAAACATGAGCAGCAACTGCGGTATGAGTATCCATGATATAGTTTTCTTTTTCATAAGTCTCACGAATAATCTCAGCGGTTCCCTCTTCATCCGTATAATAGCCGCAGAAATCAGCAAGCTTTGCTTTCATCTCTTCCGGCAAAGTATATTTGCCGACAGAAGACAAATCATCCATAAACTTCTTATTCTGCTCAGCATTCTCGCCGGTGATCAGATAGATCAAACGTTCCAGGTTGCTGGAAATCAGAATATCCATGGAAGGAGAACTTGTCAAAATAAACTCACGATTGCGGTCATAGGTTCCGGTGCGGAAGAAATCGAACAGAACCTTATTTTCATTGGAAGCGCAGATCAGCTTATTCATGGGAATTCCCATGTTTTTCGCATAATATGCAGCAAGAATATTTCCAAAGTTTCCTGTGGGAACTACTACATTCATGGGTTCCCCTTCTTTTACTGCTCCGTTGGCCAGCAGGGTTACATAAGCATAAACATAGTAAGCAACCTGAGGAACCAGACGTCCAATATTGATGGAGTTTGCAGAGGAAAACTGGAAACCAGCCTCGTCCAGCTCTTTCTCCAATTCCCGATCATTGAAAATCATCTTAACGCCGGTCTGAGCATCATCGAAGTTTCCATAAATACCAACTACATGAGTATTTGCTCCACGCTGAGTTACCATCTGCTTCTTCTGTACAGGACTAACACCATCCTTGGGATAGAAAACAACAATCCTTGTTCCTTCTACATCAGCGAATCCAGCCAGAGCAGCCTTTCCGGTATCACCGGAAGTAGCAGTCAGAATTACGATATCATTGGTGATTCCGTTCTTCTTAGCAGAGGTTGTCATCAAATGGGGAAGAATGGAAAGAGCCATATCTTTGAAAGCAATGGTAGCACCATGGAACAGTTCCAGGAAATAAGCATCTCCTTTTTTCACCAGGGGAGCAATTTCCTTTGTATCAAATTTACTGTCATAGGCACGGTCAATACATTTTTTCAGTTCCTCTTCCGTAAAATCAGTAAAGAACAGCTTCATTACTTCATAAGCAATCTGCTGGTAATTCATGCGGGAAAGATCCTGCAGGGATACATCCAGCTGGGGAATCGATTCAGGAACAAACAAACCGCCGTCTTTGCTCAGACCTTGCAGAATTGCCTGGCTGGCAGTCATTTTAATACCTTCGCTCCGGGTACTCTTGTAATACAATTCGCTCATTTTATCCTCATTTCTCTTCATTCACAAATGCCCATTGTCTGAAACAACCAAGAGGGCCTTGCTTTTCCGTCATTATTCTTGTCGGCTTTGTAAATAATAAAATGTCTGATGTACAGAGGAAGCGGTCAAATGGTTGACCGCTTCTCTCTGCTTATAAAATATCATAATGTTGTAGGCCAGATGCCATCAGAAATCCGAGTTTCCTCTTCTCTCTGTCACAATCATTAGTTCTCGATCAGCTTGCCTTCTTCGCTCCAGCTGTACAGCTTACGAAGCTCTTCACCGATCTCCTCAGCGGGATGAGCAGCCTGCTGCTTTCTCATAGCTCTGAAGTGAGGAGCACCGATAGCATTTTCAGTCAACCAGTCTTTAGCAAAGGTACCATCCTGAATGTCGGACAGAACTTTCTTCATTGCTTTCTTGGTCTCTTCAGTAACAATCTTAGGTCCGGTAATGTAATCACCGTACTCAGCAGTATTGGAGATGGAATATCTCATTCCAGCGAAACCGCTCTGGTAAATCAGATCAACGATCAGCTTCATCTCATGGATGCACTCGAAGTATGCGTTACGAGGATCGTATCCAGCTTCAACCAGAGTCTCAAAGCCAGCTTTCATCAGTGCGCAAACACCGCCGCAGAGAACAGCCTGCTCACCGAACAGGTCGGTCTCAGTCTCGGTCTTGAAGGTGGTTTCCAGAACACCAGCTCTTGCTCCGCCAATTCCCAGAGCATAAGCCAGACCCATGTCCCAAGCTTTTCCGGTAGCATCCTGATGTACAGCAATCAGACAAGGAACACCCTTACCAGCCTGATATTCACTTCTTACAGTATGTCCCGGTCCCTTAGGTGCGATCATAACTACGTCAACATCTGCAGGAGGTACGATCTGGCCAAAATGAATAGCGAAGCCATGAGCGAACATCAGCATGTTTCCAGCTTCCAGATTGGGTTCGATGGACTCTTTGTACATCTTAGCCTGCTTCTCATCGTTGATCAGAATCATGATAACATCTGCTTTCTTAGCAGCTTCAGCAGCAGTGTAAACTTCAAAGCCCTGTTTAACAGCTTTATTCCAGGATCTGGATCCTTCATACAAACCAATGATAACATTGCATCCGGATTCTTTCAGGTTCAGAGCATGAGCATGTCCCTGACTGCCGTATCCAATGATGGCAATAGTCTTTCCTTCTAATAAGGATAAGTTACAATCTTCGCGGTAAAAAATCTTTGCCATGATACATATTCCTCCATGTATTTCATTAAATATATCAGTATCTTATATAATACTTCTGTCTGACAAATGATTTATTATTAAACACTGTGAATACACAACGTTTTCCATCAATCAAACAGTAATGTTATACATCAGTTTGCATAAAAAGTCAACAAACTGAGTGGCTATTTTCCGAGGCAAATGCCACTGATTTTCGGGTTCTCCCCTTTGTGCCTCTCTTTCACTTTACTCGTTGGCGCCTCTGCTCAGACCGGTAATACCCGTTCTTGCGAGCTGAAGAATCTCAAAATCTCCCAGCAAATGCAGGAAAGCATCCAGTTTATTCTTATTACCTGTTAATTCCAGTATCATAGAATTGTCAGCCACATCCACAATTTTCGCACGGAAAATATCAGCAACTGCGATTACCGCAGATCTCTGAGTGCTGTCCGCTGCTACTCTTACCAGAATCAGTTCCCGGCAAACTGACAAATCTGCAGGAAGTTCCTTAATATCTACAACATCTACCAGCTTAGCAACCTGCTTGCGAATCTGCTCCAGTTCCTCATCTTCTCCGCTGGAAACAATGGTCATTCTGGAATAACTCGGATCCTGGGTCACACCTACAGTCAGGCTGTCAATATTATAGCCTCTGCGGCTGAACAAGCCTGCAACACGACTCAGAACACCGGAAGAATTCTCTACCAAAACAGAAAGAACGATTGTTTTCATCTGTTTTTCCTCCCTTCCTTACACTATCTTTTGTATATTAACATAAGTATTTTGTCGTTTCAAGTACCATTTTTCATATCCATTTCGAGCTGCCATTTTTCAATGCAAATGAGCGGATTTCAAATGTCCGCCCAGACTTTCAGAGTTCAGACACAAAAAAACGACATCCGACTCCTTTGTCAGCAGCTCACGGAATTATTCATTCCGTACCAGAAACTGGATTCTCAGTTTTGTACGAAGATCCGAGTTCTGATACCTTCTCCAGAACTCTTCATCCTCCATAAAAACCATTTTTCCAGACTCATCATACTCTTTCACGGAAGAATGAACAGGAGACGATTCCATCGGGACTGCTGTCGGGCTGTTGTTTTTCCTCTCTTCTTTGCAGCCATGACTGCCCAGACTGATTCCGTACTCCCGGCAAATGGCCTGGCGTATTTCCTCTGACGAACAGAAAATCTCATCCTGCTCATAGCGGAACAAAGTGCTTTTGTGAATTCCCAGATGATCTGCCGCCTGCTGCAGCGTCCAGCCCCGTTTCCGTCTTGACTGATACAATTGTTCTCCAATTGTCATATTCTGCATCACCTTTTATGCCTGTCAAATAATAATTATGCAGTTATTATTACATATTAAAAAACTATACCCGATATTCAGCAGCATAAATCGCCTGATCTAAAAACCTTCCAGACGGCGCTGCTGACGCATCTTGCGGCGTTTTAATGCTGCCTCATATTCCAGTTCCTGAGCCGGAGTTTCTATAATCAACTCCGGAACTTCGATGGGATTTCCCTGTTCATCAATGGCCACCATTACCACATAAGCCCGATTAATGACGCGTCTTGTTCCATCCAGATCTTCCGTATAAGAATCTACCCGTACTTCCATGGAGCTTTTTCCTGTATAGGTCACACGGCCCACCAAAACCACCATCTGTCCGCCATAAACCGGTGCTTTAAACTGAAGATTATCAACAGCCGCTGTCGTGATGTTGGCATTCGCATGTCTGCGGGATACGATTCCTGCCAATTCATCAATCCATTTCATCAGCTCACCGCCAAAAAGCCGTCCGTAGTGATTTACATGAGTAGGACGAACCAGGAACTGCTGCTCCGTTAAAGAATCTTCCACTCTTTTCTTCTGTCTCATTTTTTTCCTCTTTCCCTGTCAGTAATCCTCGGATTCATTCCTTTTCTCTATCGATTCCTGTTTCAATGCAGTTTCTGTCCATTCCCCTTACGGCAGGTTTCTGTCCATTCCTCTTACGGCAGGTTTCTGTCCATTCTTGTTTCAGCAAAGTCTCCCTGTTCTGATTACCATAACAAGGCCGATTCCTGCTGCCAGATATGGCCCCAATGCAAAAGTCCTGCCGCCCTTTCCCTGCAGGCGCAAAAAACTCTGGATAAGCAGAACAGCAAGGCAGACATGAAAAAGCATCTTCATGGAGTCGGATCCCAGAAAGAAACCGCCGGCAAACAGCAGCTTAATGTCACCGCCGCCAATTCCTCTGCCTCCGGAAATCCCATAAACAATCAGGCACAAGAATCCGGGAAGAAAACCCGGGAAAACTTCACCTGCCCTCCAGAGTTCCCCTTTCAGCAGAAAAAAACAAACCTGCCAGGCCAAGCCCAATGCTGCCAGCCCCACATTCCATTCAGGCGAAATCTGCCCGGTCAAACTATCCTCCTTGGAAATTGTCAGCAGTAGAGAAAGAGCCAGACATACAAGATCTGCCAGACCAGGGGAACCGGTCCGAAACAGAAGATAGAGAAAAGCAGGAAGGAAGCAAATGCTTTGCCTTGAAAGGGGATCCAAACAGCCAGAAAATTCTCTTTCAGGAATATTCGGAGAGTTCCGGTGCTTTCGGAACCATGTCGAAAACCTGTCTTCATTAAAATACCACTGAATCATTTCCCGGGCCAGTATAAAAAGAAAGGCCAGAACGATCACCTCTCATTCTGTCCCTCACTGCCAGTACCCAACATATTTTCATTTTACCCCGAAACAGCGAGATGTCAAGAGACAAAATCTTTCATTCC
>JAQXIM010000052.1 GCA_029007785.1 Clostridiales bacterium
GCTTACTTCTTCTTCCATGGCTTACTGGAGAGGTGACGCGGAGAAGGCAAGATTACAGAGAATTTACGGTACTGCTTTCAACAAGAAGGAAGAGCTTGTCGAGTATCTGGAGCAGCTTGAGGATGCCAAAAGACGTGACCACAATAAGCTGGGACGTGAGATGGAACTCTTTACCACGGTAGATGTTGTCGGACAGGGACTTCCCTTATTCCCGCCCAAGGGAACGAAGATGATCATGAAGCTGCAGCGCTGGATTGAGGATCTTGAAGATAATGACTGGGGTTATGTCCGTACCAGAACACCTCTTATGGCAAAATCTGATCTGTATAAAATATCCGGTCACTGGGATCATTATAAGGATGGTATGTTCGTATTAGGTGATGAGGAAGTGGATAAGGAAGTATTTGCACTTCGTCCTATGACCTGTCCTTTCCAGTACTACGTTTACAAAGCAACCCAGCACTCCTACCGTGACCTTCCTTTGCGTTACGGTGAGACCTCCACTTTGTTCCGAAATGAAGATTCCGGTGAAATGCATGGTCTGACCCGTGTTCGTCAGTTCACGATTTCCGAGGGTCATCTGATTGTTCGTCCGGACCAGATGGTAGAAGAGTTCAAGGGCTGCCTGGCTCTGGCAAAACACTGTCTGGAAACTCTTGGTGTAGAAGATCAGGTAACCTATCATCTGTCCAAATGGGATCCCGATAATCGTGAGAAATATATCGGAGAACCGGAAGTATGGGATCAGACGGAAGAGAGCATTCGTCAGATTCTTACGGAGCTGGGTGTGGATTTCGTAGAAGACGTGGGAGAAGCAGCTTTCTATGGTCCTAAGGTAGATATCAATGCCAAGAATGTTTACGGCAAAGAAGATACCATGATCACCATTCAGTGGGATGCTTTGCTGGCAGAGCAGTTTGATATGTACTATGTAGACGAGAAGGGTGAAAAGGTTCGTCCTTATATCATTCATCGTACTTCCATGGGCTGCTACGAGAGAACTCTGGCATGGCTCATTGAAACCTATGCCGGAAAATTCCCTACCTGGCTCTGCCCGGAACAGGTACGTGTGCTGCCTATTTCCGAGAAATACCAGGAGTATGCGGAGCAGGTAAATAAGGAACTGAAAGCAAATAAGATTCTCAGTACGGTGGACAATCGTTCCGAGAAGATCGGATACAAGATCCGTGCTGCCAGAATGGATAAAGTTCCTTATATGCTGGTTGTTGGACAGCAGGAAGCAGAAGCCGGTCTGGTATCTGTAAGAAGCCGTTTCATGGGCGACGAAGGTCAGAAGCCTCTGGGTGAATTCATTGATGCCATCTGCAAAGAAATCCGCACCAGAGAAATCCGCAAAGTGGAAGTGGAGGAGTAATTCATTTCCTGCAGCTTGCCGTCATGGATATGAATAAGGATCCATTTATCATTTATTAGAATAAGGATCTATCTATCATCTATTAATAAGAAAAAACGGGAATGCCCTGTCACGAGGTATCTTTGTGAAAGGACATTCCCGTATTTTTTTGATTAAGTGGATTCTAACGGTGTCTATTGTAGATTTTAATGGACAGCATCCAGGATAATCCGTATAAAAGAAATGTCAGCAGCACGATAACGGCGGCGGGGAATCTGGCAATAGCCTGAAGGGACATACCGCTGCTGAGCTGGGATACGATGCTGATTCCGATACTGAAAAGACAGATTACAGCATAGTAAACAATACGTCCTTTTTCCACACCGAAGCGGAAGATAAAAGGAAGAAGAATGGCCGAGGCCAGGAGTCCTCCCGTCAGGGAAACAGACAGCAGAGGAATGCTTTTTACGAAAAATGATATGTCGGACACAACAACAGCACGAATCAGCTGTACAGCCACAGTCAGAGCAAAGATGGAAAGAGTGGTAAATAATCCCATAATGTACTTGACAGATACCAGCATGGCTTTGGTGTAAGGAAAAGTTCCGGCATAATCGGTCCATTTTTCCCGATCGTCATAGGAAAGAAGAGTCATGGGAAGAATTCCCGCAAAGATACAGGGAAAACTCGTAAAGAAAAAGCTGTCGTTTCCTGCACAGGATGCCAGCACAAATACAGTAATCAGCAGGATAAACGAGCGGCAGTATCCGGTCAGCAAGTAATAATCTTTTAATAATAATCCTTTCATCTGATTCCAGCCTCCTTTACCATAAAGATAAACAATTGTTCGATATCAATGGGACGGATTTCCATACCAGCAGGGATTTCATTTCGTTTTACAATGGCTTCCACACCGTAAGCCGTCTGCTTTTTACCCTGAATGGCTGCGGGATCCAGTTCTTCCAGCTGTTCGGCACTGCAGTGAATAATGCCGTATTCTTCTTTCAGTTTATCTTTTTCCTCGCAAATCAGCAGCTTGCCCTTATGAAGGAAGGCAATATAATCGCAGATCTTTTCCAGATCGCTGACAATATGAGAGGAAATCAGGATGGCATGGTGTTCATCTCTGGTGAAATCACAGAAAATATCCAGAATTTCATCACGAACCACAGGATCCAGACCGGAAGTGGCTTCGTCCAGAATAAGAAGCTTGGGATGATGGCTCAGGGCGATGGCAATGCCCAGCTTCATCTTCATGCCACGGGAGAAATCCTTGAATTTCTTTTTCTCAGGTACAGAAAATCTCCGGAGATAATCCATATAGGCATTGTTGTCCCAGTTTCGGAAGGTGTGGTTCATAATCTTTCCCACCTGAATGGGGGTCAGACACTGGGAAATGCCGATCTCATCGGGAACCACGCCGATGTCTTCGATGGTCAGCCGGAAATTGTCCTGATTATCTTTTCCCAGAATGGAAATAGAGCCGCTGTCCTTTTGAATCATATTCAAAAGCAATTTGATGGTTGTACTTTTTCCGGCACCGTTTTCTCCGATCAGGCCCATGATGTAACCCTGGGGCAAGGTCAGATTCAGGTGATCCAGACAGAAGCCGGGATAGGATTTGCATAAGTCTTTGATTTCGATGGCGTTCATATTGTTTAGTCCTCCTCCAAACAATGGATCATCTCAATGATGTCACTTTTTTTGAGGCTGCATGTCACGGCGAGCTGCATGATTTCTTCCAGATGTTCTTCGATTTTTTTCAGGTTCTCTTCTCTCAGAAGTTCCGTGTTTTTCGGGGCTACAAAGCATCCCTTGGCAGCCACGGTGTAGATAAAACCTTCCTTCTCCAATTCATCATAGGCGCGTTTTGTGGTAATCACACTGATTCGCAGATCTTTGGCCAGGCTGCGAATGGAAGGGAGAGCATCATCCTCTTTGAGTTCTCCGCTGATAATCTGGGATTTAATCTGGGAGTAAATCTGTTCATAAATGGGAGATCCGCTTTTATTGTCGATAAAAATGTTCAAGTGAATTAACCTCTCTTTATCTGTATATGAACAGTATACACAGTATAAACAATCCTGTCAAGAGTTAAGAAAACTATTTTACAAGAAAATCAGGAATCCTCATCAATAAGACCGAAGAAAACAGCCCAGGCATCAGATGAGGAGGAAAAAACAGGAATCACCGTCAAGGGAACGAAGTGTGTCGACTGTGTCATAAATCATCGGACGACGGCGTAAAAAAAGTACAGGCCCCCATGATGGGGACCTGTACTTGTGGAAAGAGGGATAGAATTTAAGGAAGTCTGGAACTCCGATCTTCAATTTTATCGAGAATACGCTGAGCCTCTTCCCCGGTGGCCGGTGTGGGCCGATAATCATTGTAGGAAGAATGAGCAGAAACGGAGCAGGGGATAATATTGGTTTGATTATCCTCGATCCGAACATTATTTTCGAAGGTAAAGGTCTGCTGGAAAATCATGGTATCCTTATCGCTGGGATTGCTGTTTCCGCCAAAGCAGAAATTACCCAGAGAATAGCAGATATTCACCCCTTTATAGGTTTCGATACCCTGGAGAACATGGGGATGATGACCAACCACCAGATCGGCACCCAGATCCACTGCCCGGTGAGCCAGAGCGATCTGGTTTTCCGTGGGCAGTTCTTCCCGTTCTTTTCCCCAATGGAAGGAAACGAGAATCAGCTGAGCTCCCTGATCTTTTACTTTTTCCATGGCAGCTTCCAGATCGGACATACATTCGATTCCTTTTGCCAGCTCGTAAATACCGACCAGCCCCACGGAAATGCCGTTGATATTGGTAATGGTCGTTTCATCGTATCCAAAGGGAATGATACCGGCAGATTCCACGGCATTCCAGGTATCATAGTAGCTGTCGTAACCGTAATCATGACTGTGATTATTGGCCATGTTGCAGGCCTCCACGTGGCCGGTGGTCAGGATTTCCGTGTAGGAGGGATCTCCCTTGAAAGCGAACTGCTTGTCGGCCCTCTCATTGGATTCCGTGAAGGTTCCTTCCAGATTGACAATGGTCAGATCGTCATCTCCGAATATATCCGCCACATTGGAGAAGAAATAATCGGGAGTATTCGGATTATAGTAAGCCTTAAAATTGACTGACGGATCAAAATTGATATCCGTACCCAGTGTACAGTCTCCGGCACAGCTGACCGTCAAGGTGATGGGAGGAGCTGCTTCCGATGCGGATTCTTCTTCCGTTTCCGGAATGGCGGTCCGGTCTGCTTCGTCCCCGGAAGGAGTTTCCTGCTGCGGAGATGTTTCCTCAGAGGAGGATGAGAGTTCCGCTGTCTCTGCGGTATTGGATGAAGCAGAGGACCCATGGCGGCCCAGGGAGAATAGTCCCGTTTCCGTCAGGACACAGACAGCCAGAATACATACAGCAGCACCGTATAAAACAACGGCAATGGGGTTCAGCCGTTTCTTTTTCCTGGGTTTTCCTGAATTTCTGGAAGAACCGGTCTTTCTGCTGCTGCCTTTGGAATCGTTGGAAGAATGACAGTCTTTTGTATTTTTCATATATGGTCCTCCTTGTGGGATGGAATAGGAATCCCGTTGAAATGAAAAGAAAAAATGTATTTTTATGACCTTGTGACTCCATGATATAAAAGGATTTCTCCGCGTTTCACGCTCCCGAAATCCTGAAAACATTCGAAATCCGCTCATTTTTCTGCGAAAAATGGCTGCTTTCTCATGTTTTGTTGGGTCTCAAAGTCATGTGTTTTCATGCAGGCATGAAACACATGACCTTTTGACCCTTATATCATATCACACTATTTGGCAAAAACAAAAGATCTTGATGAACTCAGTCGAAAAAAGTTGAAAAATGGAAAAGTAAAACAGGAGAGAATAAGAAGAAAGAATAACAGAAGACGATGTTCGGACAACACGGATGATTTTTTGTGTATCAATGAATAAGAAAAGAGATTTGGGACATAGTAATATCAGCGTGAGCCGGAAAATACCATTTGGAAAGAATTGTAAGCCTGTAATCTGAAGAAATGCCGGAGATTTGCGGGTGAGAATCCTCTGGAAAATGGATTTTCGGACACAGCGTAAAAAAGGAGGAAAAACTATGCCTATTTTAGACTGTTCTGTGGCAACCTGTGTACACAATGAGGAAAACCGCTGCTGCCTCAACAGCATTCTGGTAGACGGACAGAATGCGGAGAAAGAAGAGGAGACCAAATGCTCCAGTTTTGCCCATCGTACGGAAGGCTGCTGCAACCGCTGCGGAGAAGATCCGAAAGTGAAGCTGGTGGTTGACTGTAAAGCCGTAGATTGTATCTACAATAAGGATCGGCTCTGTTCCGCTTCCCATATTGACATTTCCGGCCGTCAGGCTAAGAATTCGGAAGAAACCCTCTGTGCAAGCTTTACTGCGAAATAAAAAGGACAGGAAGCAGATAGGGACAAAAAGATGATCAGAGCAACTAAGAATCATCAGCAGAAAGAGAAAAGCAGGGAAAAAACAGGGGAAATCAAGGAAGAAACAGAGAAAACCAGGAAAGATACAGGAAAGCCGGTTTGAGACAAACAGGGATCAGAAAAGATGCAGAAAAATATCGCAGAAAAATGGAAAACAAAATGGAAAATATCAAAAAAACAGTTGAAAAAGTGATTGACAGAGGGTGGAAACTATGGTAATATACCAATGTTGTCAAATTGATAAAAAGCAGAGTATCCACTCTCACCCCTGCACATGATGTGACTTGGGTTCTTAAACGTATTATGTAATAGTATGCTTAAAGTGGATAGTCTGTCTATCCACTTTTTTTGATGCGTAAAGTCAGTGTCAAAGGTGGAGCTTTTCCTTCCGGCTGATAAGACCAGGTATGGATGTCTTTCCGACAAGACAGGAAGATTTTATCAAGGCTAACACAATAATCAACATGGAGGTGCACGGCAATTAGCGAAGTAATAATGAATGGCCAAATCGGTGATCGGGAGATTCGATTGATTGGAAGCCACGGCGAGCAGGTTGGCATTATGAATTCTCGGGAAGCTTTGAAGATGGCCCGTGATGAAGATATGGATTTGGTTATGATTGCTCCGACTGCGAAGCCGCCGGTATGCAAGATTGTAGACTATGGCAAGTATCGTTACGAAATGGCCCGCAGAGAAAAAGAAGCTCGCAAGAAGCAGAAAACCATCGAGACTAAGGAAGTGCGTCTCTCACCCAACATCGAAGAGAACGATCTGAACACGAAAGCGAAAGCTGCCAGAAAGTTCCTGGAGAAGGGTGACAAAGTAAAGGTAACACTGCGTTTTCGAGGCCGTGAGATGAGCCATATGAGCCAGACCAAGCATATTCTGGATGATTTTGCTGAAAAATTGGCTGATGTTGCTGCTGTTGAAAAGCCGGCCAAGGTTGAAGGCAGAAGCCTGGTTATGATTTTGAGTGAAAAGCGATAAGACAATAGAGATCCGAGAATCCGGAGATTAAGTTTAAGGAGGACATAAAGATGCCGAAGTTAAAGACTAAAAGAGCAGCTGCAAAGCGTTTCAAAAAAACTGGTACTGGCCAGCTGAAGAGAATGAAAGCCTATAAGAGCCATATTCTGACCAAGAAGTCCCAGAAGAGAAAGAGAAATCTTCGTAAATCCACCATTACTGATTCCACCAATGCAAAGGTAATGAAGAAGATTCTGCCCTACTAATATTAAAGGAGGATAACTGAAATGGCAAGAATTAAAGGCGGTTTAGGCGCAAAGAAAAGACATAATCGTGTATTGAAACTGGCAAAAGGATATCGTGGAGCCAGATCCAAACAGTATAGAGTAGCAAAACAGTCCGTTATGAGAGCTCTGACCAGTGCATATGCTGGCAGAAAGCAGAG
>JAQXIM010000053.1 GCA_029007785.1 Clostridiales bacterium
CTGATTGGACGAGGAGTTTGCCGCAGGATACCATCCATTGGAATCGGAATAAGCTTTTCCGTTATACAGGAGACAGACCCGATTCCCGTTGGCATCCTTGATCTCCGCCAGATAACCATGGGGAAAGATCTTTTCTCCTCCCACCTCATCTTTCATGGTATAGATATCGCTGCTTTTGGTGATCTTCAGATTCAGACCGTCTTCATCCTCAAAGGTTCCGGAAGTACTGCCTTCTTTGAAATAATGCTCCGTTCCGTCCCCGTCCGTCCACACATAATAAAGGGTACTGCCGATGGTTTTCTCGGTAATCGTTTCCTGAACATTGAGCTTCCAGCCCTTTCCCAAACGCATGGAAGAATAATCTCTGGTCAGGAGTGTATTTCCCTGAGAAGTAAAATCGGTATCGATGACGGAATTGTAAACCAGATTCAGACCAAAGGGCAGCACACGGCCCCGACTGTTCACCAGATTCTTTTCCACGGTCAGCTGAGAGGTATAATCGCCAATGGAAGCCGTTCCGGCACGACCCAGATCCTGTGTCGTACTGCTGTAATAGCTCTCCACTCCCCGGGTACTGCGATAGGCAATCACCAGAATCGGTTCTGCATCCGAATAAAATCCCTGGGAGTTTTCCTGAATAATCCATGTTTTTGCACAATGCGTCGTTCGAATGACACTCTCGTCATAGGTGACCAGCGCAAACGAAGAAACGGCGGCATCGGCATTGTTCTTGTCCTCGTAATGAGACTGGATCAGAGGAGTAATATTCCACCCGACATATTTCCCTTCGTTGCTTTTGGAAAGAGTCTGATAATCCAGGGTCGTGGACGAAAACGAGGGCTGATTATTCCATGTCAGATTCGTTTTCCAGTTCCATACAGAGGTTACTTCTTTCGCCGCTATGATCAGTTCATCCATTTCATAGGAATCATAATAAGCATTGGCATAATAGAATTTTGCCTGGGCAATGACACTGTCTGCCGGAAGCTTCGGAAGGCTGGTAAACTGGACAAAGGTACGATAATGCTTATCCCCGGCACTATCATATCCAAGAAAACCGGCACCGAATCCATTATGCGTGGTCGTAGGATGGCCGCTGGTCACATACTGATTGCATACCGTTCGGGCCGCATCCCCGGTGACCGAACTGGTGGATTCCAGAGTAGGATCAATGGTAACCGGATAACATCGATCCGGAGCATTCATCCAGTCGGCATCGGCCGTAACTGTTAACTCGACTTTTTTTCCGTTCTGGGATACTTCGGTCTCATACTCCACGGCATCACTCTGATGTCCTTCCGCATCCACCATATACATGGCCGGAATCCGGTAAAAGACGGAACCGTCCCCGGTACTTACAAAAGCAAGGGTTCCATCCTCTTCCTCCACCATGGACAGACGATTCATCTGAATGGTAAACGAATAGGTGTAGGAGTCTCCCGGTTTCTTTACCAGAATGTTCTCTTTCAATGAACTGCCGTCGGCAATGTACTGCAGATCGGTATCCGGTAGAATCTCTTCATAAATCACCGACGACCGGACATAGGGGATTTCCAGTTGTTCTGCCAACGGTTCCTTTCCGTTGTCATTCCCCGCAGAATCCTCTTCGCTGCTCTTGGCTGAAACGGAACGAACCGACTCCTCCTCCCGATAAGAAAGCTCCTCATCGGCAACCGATTCCTGTCCCAGGGGCAGACTCTGACTGCTTTTTGCATGATTCAGGGACAAATACAGATGGGTATCCTTCTGCTGCATCTTTACCAGAAAATGTTGATTGGTATTTTTGGCAAAGGAAAATCTCACCCTTCCTGCCTGATTCTCATAAACACTGTCCTGGGTCAGACTCAAACGATTGTCAATCGATTGCCATTCCCCATTTTCATCGGCGTAATGAACATCCGTCCCATACCCGACACTGGCAAACGAACCGTCTTCCAGAAGGAAAACCTTCTCTCTTTCCTCCCGAAGTTCTTCCACTTCCCCAACGATTTGTGCCTGATCCAGATCCATCTCCTCAGGGATTTCTTCCGACGATAGAGCAGAATCCGAGGATGCTTCCTGCCATTCCTCTTTCTCTGCTTCCCCCCATCCGTCATTTCCCGCGGCATATGCCGTCTGCGGAATCATTCCCACTGTCAGGGAAAGACTCAGGATCCATGCTAACCACCGAAATCTTCGTTTCTTCATATACTCCTCCTTTTTCTCAGTGCAGACAAGAATCTCTTGTCTTTTTTACATTAATATCTTACTTTAAGTATATCTATACTTTTAATATTTGCAAGTAAAATCTTGTCAAAAACAGTAATTATTTGATATTTTTTGAATCTATATTTTATATATTCTAAATTTGTATTGTTGTAAAGTAAGAATAGTCGACATTCTGAGTTTTGATTCCTTTCTGACTATAAAAAAACAGGAAGACCGAAGGGATGAACACGGCCCCGACTGTTCACCAGATTCTTTTCCACGGTTAGCTGGAGACGTATCCTTTCCAATGAAAGCAGGTCCTCCATCTTTTCTGCACACAAAAAAGAGCAGTTCTGTCCGGATCACTTTCTAATACAAGTGTCTTTCACATAAACTGCTCTTTTATCATTTATATCCTATTGTCATCAGAAAACAAACCTGAATGATTCATCATCGCAGGATGAATGCAGTTGGATATCGTGCACAACCAGAGAAGCAATCATCTAATTCCCCTTATTGTCATCCATCATCCACATTTTCAGTCAATTCCAATATGGTTTTCAAGCTTCTTCTTTCTTAATGGACTCCTTATTCTTATCATCTGCCACTGATTGCACAGCCGCAGAATTCCTTGCTTTTTTCTTTTCCTGATTCCGGGTCGCTTCTTTTACCAGAGCAAAAACAGCGGATGCCGCCGGAACTCCCAGGAGCATTCCCAGAGGGCCGCCCAGATTGCCGCCGATGGTAACGGCAGCCAGCACCCAGATGGCAGGAAGATTAATTTTCGATCCCACCACTCTGGGATATATAAGATTTCCCTCCACCTGCTGCAGAATAGCAAGAAATATATCAAATATGACAGCTTTCAGCGGATTCACTGTCAGAATCATAATGGTGCCCACAACAGTGCCGACAAAGGCTCCCACAACAGGAATCAGTGCCGTCACCCCTATCAGTGCACCAACCATAGGTGCATAGGGTATCTTCAGAATGGCCATGCCAATCATACAGAGCGTACCCAGGATCACTGCCTCTGTGGCCTGTCCGGCAATAAAAAGATGAAACGTATGGGAGAAGACACAGAATACATGAATCACCGGTTCACTGATTTTCTCCGGCAGCCAGGCCCGGAGCAGTCTGGCCGTCTGACTTTTCAAAGTTTCTTTACTGGCCAGAATATAAAGAGCAAATACAAATCCAATACTGAGCGAAACAAAATTTCCAACAATGGAACCGGCAGCTCCCACAGCGTGATTGACAAACACACCACTTTGAGAGCGAACCCACGCTTCCATTTGGGATTTCAGCTTAAGCCAATCCACATCCAGGTTAGCAACAAAGGCTCCAATCGGAGTCTCCACGAGGGTCGAATTATTTTCCAGCTTCGCCAACTGATCCAATCCTTTTCCCAGAATCTGAATGATCAGCCGTATTGCTTCAATAAGCTCCGGAACAACAAGTCCAATCACCCCCAAAAACATACCAAAAACGAGAATAAGAGACAGAGTAATGGACAGCACACGTATACCCTTACGAAGCTTTGTTCCCTTTCTTATGTTTCGCTCAATGGAGCTCATTGGAACATTGAAAACCAGAGCAAGAAATGCTCCGATGATTAATGGTTTTGCCAGTTTCGTCAACCAACCGATCCCTTTCATCACACTGCTGATATTGCTGAATCCAAGATAAATCAATATACAGCAGGTAAACAGACCGATAAACCATTTATAAAGCTTCCATCGTTTTTCCCCGGTATCAAACATATATCAACTCTCCTTTTATCCCGATAAACGCTGTAATAACCATTGCACATTTGCAAAAAAGTCGATTCGTTTCCATTCTTTTTAACCTGTTGTTTTTTGAACAACCATGCTTTATTGTCCAAAACTATTCTATCAAATTCCGTTGAAAAAGAACAGAATTTTTGCTGACATTGTTCCTCTTTGTATGAGATTATAAAAACGAGGAAACATGACAACAGAGCTGTTTCGTCCTGCCAGCTGGAACGACCTGCAGAGGATTCATCTGACAGAGAATAACAAAAAGACAGCAGTGAACTGGTAACTGGAGCAGCGTGCAAAGGTACAGCCTCTGCGAATTGTTCGCATCAGCGTGTATTCTGACAATCTTGCAACGTTCTGGAAAAGCGTGCAGAATGCCTTTGTCCGGACAGGTTTTGAATTTCTGCAGGACTATACCTGCCCCACGGATGCCGCCGGAGGGGGACTGCTGGCAGCAGAAAGGTATTCTTTAAAGAAACGATTGCCGGCATTCTGATCTGTATCTTTTCCATAAAAGAATCACCCCCTGGGCTCTCTGTAATCATATCAGAGTCCACGAGGGTGATCCTTTTTTTCTGTTTATACCCGAATAATACATTCCAGGAATCATCGATCCATGATTTTTCATTGGGAAACATTCCAAAGATACCATTCCTGATTTTGATTTACTTCTGACGTTCCAATGATACCTTTCTGATTTTGGTTTACTTCTTTCGTTCCAGTATGATCAGTCCGCATTCCGTCGGATGATCCAGATAAAGAACAGCTCTGCCTTCTTCACGATATCTGATCAGTTTAAGAATAATCGTAAAATCTCCGCCGGCGGCTATGGTCATAAGAATTCCATAGAACAAAACAGCAGCAGATCCCGTAAAGAGAGAAAAGACCATGGGAAGAATTCCCAGAACCAATCCCGGCATAATCGCGCCCATTATATACTGGATCTTACTCAATGGTTCCAGACACGTACAATAGGGGGTAAGATATTCCTTAATCAGGCCAAACTCAATGGACTGAAAATGATTTTTTGCTAAATATCCCCAAATCAGACCATGAATTCCCTCATGGAGCACGATACTGACCAGGAGAGCTGCCATACAAACAAAATAATTGAACCAGCTGAAGAACGAAAGGAAATCATGATGGCCAAGGAAAAACAAAATGATGAATACAACACATATAGGCCCGCATAAAACAAGAGCACAAAGATTCGCATATGCAATGGAAATTGTCAGTTCCCTGCTTTCATATCCTTCACTCGCTTTCTGATTCACCAATGCCTGAACCTTTGCAGATCGTTTTTTCTCTTTCTTTGTAAGTTTTCGATTCTTTTCTTTGGTTCCATCTATCCTGGTTCTTTTCTTGTTCAATTTCATTCTCATCTCCTAAAAATCCATGAGTATCGACCTCTTTACTAAAGCTTTTCGTTTTGAGTATTTTGTTCTTATATACCGACCTTTTACATGGACTCATATTTTTGATTATATCAGATTTTTATCAAAATGCGATGGATATTTCAAAACTTCACATCTTTGAATCTTGTTTTTCCTTACTCTCTCATATTACAGAAAATCCTGTTATGGAAGATCAATAAAAAAGAATCCTGATTCAGATTATTATTGCTATACTATATCATTTACAACATCTATCCTTCGAATTGATTCATAAAAACAGCACCTGTTCTTTTCAATGAGATACACAAAATCAGAAATGTGCGGCACAAGACCCATACCACAGTAAAAGCCTGCTTTCTTCCGAAAACAGGCTTTTTTTCATGTGCATAATTTCATGCCATATTTTTTTATCGTTCCATGTTTTTTCTCACAGTCTTATCTATGACAGAATCCTTTGTCACCAACTTCTTTCAACAAACATTTCTTAATTACGACTGAAAGAATTTTCCTTCCCAGTAATAATCCCAACAAGTCGGATTGGGAGGGGTCGGAAAGCGAACCGGCTCCGGATAAGTTTCTCCATGGAGATCCAATTCCACCCTGGTAATGATCTGAGGTTTGACCGGAGTATTTACCACGACATCATAGGGAAAGTTTTCCACCGGTACTGTCTCCACCTTTTCCAGGCGATAGATCTCTTCCATGCCCTCCAGAACTTTCCCGAAAACAGGATATACACCTTTATGCTCGGGACATTCACGAAGCGGGAAGAAAAACTCGCATCCAGCCTGGGCCATGGGATAACCGCCCATACCCACATATCCGGGGAGTGTCGGAAGAGGTTCTATTTCCGGATGAAGCTTATACTCATACGGAATCAGATACTGGCCTTCTTTTTTCTTAAAACCAGTAAAACTCATGTCGATCCAGTTCCCGGGAACAATCCGTTCTATGACATGACCGTCAAATACATGATGGGATGCCGCATAGATAAAACTATTTACCGTATTAGGAGCTGCCTCAGGGAGCAATTCGATGACAATCTTCGCACCATTGGCCATGTAAATCGTTGCAATAGGATTCATATTATCCTCCGTCTGTAGGATTACAGGGTACTTTCAAACTCTTTTCTGGCATCCGTGATTCCCAAAACTTCAAAGGTTTCCGGATCAACAAGAACACCATAAATATTCTTCGCACCTTCCAGGGTTACATACTCATTTTTAACATCCATGGCAACTTTTTCTACCGGTCTCTTCAAAGGATTTCCATATCCACCGCCTGCGCCGGTAGTCATACGGGCAATATCTCCCTTCTTCATGGGGATCTTCGATCCGGTACCGCGGATGGGAACATAGGTTCCATCCTTGAGAATAAAATCAAAACCATTGGAGGATCCGGGCATACCACCGTCAAATCCCCAGGCAGGATAATCAAATCTGCCATAGGTTCCGGAGAAGGTCATTCCTTCATTCAGGGCTTCATGTCCGAGGATAACGCCGCATCCGCCGCGATGTTCACCGGCACCGGCATCCGTGGTATTCAGTGCATATTCGGTGACACGATAACCGAATTTGGCTTCCAGTACCTCTGCAGGAATATTATACGTCTCACCATCACCGGTACAGAACTGAGCAGAATCACCATCCCGGTCATAACCGGCACCCCAGCCGCCAAGAGTAGGTCCTACATCTACGAAAGTCTCACCGGTTACGGAATGAGTTCCGGAGATGGAGTAAGCACCTACTGTCAGGAAATGGCCTGCCGTCAGCTTGCCTTTTTCAACAATGGGAGACATGGCCTGCCAAATCAAATCCTGGGCAAACTGCATGGATTCATAATAACAGGAAACTGCTGCAGGACGAATGGCATTGAAGATGGTTCCTTTCTCCGCTGTAACATGGAGATTTTCAAATACACCGTCATTGACATTCTGAGACGGATCGGTGCAGGCCAGGAAAATAGAACGAATGGCGGAAACCAGCCCATCGGCTGCCAGATTGATGGGTGCATCAGTCTGAGGAGCACATCCGCTGAAATCACAGTACATCTGATCGCCTTCGATGGTAATCTTAACCTGTATATGGAAAGGACCGCCGCCGTTGATGCTCTTGTCCATCATTCCTTCCTGGAAATATACACCATCCGGAAGAGCTGCCACCTTTCTTCTGGAAGATTCTGCACTGCTTTCAATCAGACGATCGATAGCCATATCCACGATCTTTGTATCGTATTTCTGACAAAGCTCATGGATTCTCTTTTCACCGGTTCTAAGACCGGAAATCTGTGCCCACATATCACCAATGGACATATCAGGAAGACGTACATTGGCACGAATAATCTCAACTATTGTTTCGTTAATCTCTCCTCTGTCAAAAAGCTTCAGACAAGGGAACTGGAGACCTTCCTGATAAATTTCTGTGGAGTCAACAGCATAACCGGGATCTTTTCCACCCAATTCAGACCAGTGGCACTTGTTAACACAGTAAGCAAAAATCTCACCGTCTACAAAAACGGGAAGGATCAAACCTACGTCCTGAACGTGAGATCCGCCGCCGCCATAAGGATCGTTACAGATGATTACATCACCTTCGTGAAGGTTGCCTGTCCTGGCATATTTGTCGATAACAGAGTGAGCCAGAGAGGTCAGCATACCAAGGAAACCACAGGCACCATTTCCCTGGGTCAAGAGCCGGCCGTTTTTATCGGTAATACCGGAAGCAAAGTCCAGACACTCATAAATAATCGGGCTCTTGGAAGTTCTGGCAACGGCAATAAACATCTCCTCACCGATTGCAAGCAGAGAGTCACGAATAATATCCAGCGTAATTAAATCAACATTCTTATTGCTCATTATTTAAACCCCCGTTTCAATGATGATATCACCATATTTATCAATGGAAGCAGTCATACCAGGATATACAACGGTAGAAGCACTGACTTCTTCAATAATGCAGGGACCTTCTACAGTCATTCCGGCAGACATTTTTTCTCTGTCATAAATCTTGCTCATAACCTTGCCGGTACCTTCAAAGATAACTTCACGCTCTTCCTTGACGGTCTCTTCCAGAGTATAAGGCAGAGTCTCAATCTCCTTAATGGGAGTCTTCTCAATCTTACCGAAGGATGCCAGATGCATATTTACGATCTCAACACCACTTTCTTCCAGGCGGAAAGAGTAATTCTGCTCGTGTTCCTTATGGAAAGCTTCGATGAATTCCGGCAGATTATCTGCACACATGGCATCGTTGGGAACACGTACCTTAACGGTATGATCCTGACCCTCATAACGCATATCCAGATAATGCTGGAAATATACATCCTCTTTCCTGATACCCTTCTTGGCATTATCGTCGTAAGCTTTGGCTTCCAGTTTATCCCATTCTGCATTGATGGCATCGTAATCCGGATTCTGAAGCTTTACGTTATATGTCTGAATATCATCGGACCGAAGATCGGTCATCAGCATACCCCAGGCAGAGAAGACGGATGCTGCCAGAGGAATGATAACCTTCTTAATATTTAATTCCTTTGCCAGAGCAGCTGCATGCATGGGGCCTCCGCCGCCGAAAGCAACCAGAGCGAACTCACGGGGATCATAGCCTTTCCGAATGGAAACCAGCTTTAATGCATTCAGCATATTGGAGTTGGCAACACGGATAATACCCATGGCTGCTTCTTCCGCATCAATATTATAAGCTTTTCCAACCTTTTCCAGGATAGTGGAGCGAACCTTTTCCATATCCACATCCATATCAAAGTTCTTGGGAGACAGACGTCCTACTACCAGATTGGCATCTGTGGTTGTAGGTTCCGTTCCGCCTTTCTGGTAAGCAACCGGTCCGGGCAGTGCGCCGGCAGACTGGGGTCCCACACGAAGAGAACCCGTATCGTCAATCCAGGCGATGGATCCGCCGCCGTTGCCGATCTCTACAATATCTACAACCGGTACACGGATCGGATATCCGGGGAACACATTATTCTTTTCAATCTTGTATTCTGTCGTTGTCTTTACTTCTCCGCCATCTACCAGAGAGCATTTTGCCGTGGTTCCACCGATATCAAAAGCGATAACCTTGTCTTCTCCCAGCATTTCTCCCAGCATG
>JAQXIM010000054.1 GCA_029007785.1 Clostridiales bacterium
CAGGGGAGTGAAAGGCTGAATGACTCTGCGACACCGCTGTTTCAGTATAAGGAATTTCTGATCGGCTGGGGCGGCAGCTATGGGAATGAGTATCGGAATGTATATCTTCTGACACCGTATCTGGCAACAATTAATAATTTAAGTTCAGCGGTGGTGAAGACCACGGACAAGACCATGAAGATCACATATACGCTGACAGAAGAATAAACGATGAACTGGCAGTCTTTCAGAACGGGAGGCTGCTTTTTCATAGATAGAAAAGAAAAAGGAGGATTTTTCAATGAAGGAATTTTGGAACATGATCCAGGTGGTATTTACGATGCTGGGAGGATGGATCGGCTACTTTGTGGGAGGATGTGACGGCCTCTTGTATGCATTGCTGGCCTTTGTGGTCATTGATTACATTACAGGCGTGATGTGTGCCATTGCCGACAGGAAGCTTTCCAGTGAGGTGGGATTTAAAGGTATTTGCAGAAAGGTCCTGATCTTCCTGCTTGTAGGAATTGCAAACATCCTGGATGTCCATGTAGTCGGAACGGGAAGTGTATTAAGGACAGCAGTGATCTTCTTCTATATTTCCAATGAGGGTGTAAGCCTTCTGGAGAATGCAGCCCATCTCGGCCTGCCGGTACCGGACAAAATGAAAGCTGTGCTGGAGCAGCTGCATAAAAAGGCAGAAGACGATGACAAAGGAAAGGACAGTGAGTAAGAATGATTGAACTTATTTCTGTAACCAATAATAACGTGAAGCATTTTGCCGCAGTGGGGATCACTGTGGCAGAACTTCCAGCAAAGGATCTGGGAACCGGGTCCACTTGTATGATGCTGGATACTGGAAAGAAATATATCTTTTTTGAAGGAAACGAAAACTGGTATGAGGATCTTTCAGGAAGCGGAGGGGGTGGAGGCGGGGATGTGAAAGCGGTACTTTCCATCGATCCGGAGATGGTTAACTTTATCGACTATGACGGGACTGTCGTGGAGCGGTGGAGTCTTGATTCACTGTCGAAAAAGACAGAGCTTCCTGCATTCCCGGAGCATGCGGGGCTTACTGCCCAGAACTGGAACTGGATGCTGGAGGATATACAGGCTTTCGGAAAACCGAATGTGGTTGGAATGCTTTATGTGACAGATGACGGATGGTCCAGATTTTATCTCGATATTGCTGAGAGAAAAGAGATAGCAGTGCTGGTAGGAACATCCGGGACACAGGAGATAGAGATAGACTGGGGTGACGGAACAAAGGAAACTGTCACGATCGAGTACAACAAGGTATTAAAGCATGTGTATCCTTCTTCCAGACAGTTCATCCTGCGCATGAATGGAAACGGTGAAAGATATGGCATCAGCTATATGAGGTACTATGATCCTGTTACCGGTGATGATATCAGGAATACCTATTTCAATATCGTAAGAAAGATAGAATCCGGTCAGGGACTTGGGTTTTATTCATATGCTTTTGATAGTGCGATAAGTCTTGAGACAGTCAGCTTTTCCGAGGAGCTTGTAACGCTGGGATCCCAGGCCTTTGCAGCGTCGGGGCTTAAGGCTGCAGTACTGCCGAGGGGGATCACGAATCTTTCAAGCATGGTGTTTAATGAAGCAAAAATGCTGGAGACAGTATCCTTGCCAAGGGAGCTCATAAAGCTTGGAAGCAAGGCTTTCTGTAAATGTTATAGCCTTGCATTTGCCGCACTTCCGGACAGGGTAACAAATTTAGATTCCGGAGTATTGTATGATTGCAGTATGTTAGAAGCGGTTGTATTGGGAGACAGAATAAACACTGGTGGAGCAGCACTTTTCAGCGGATGTCTGAAGTTAAGAGGCGTGGAGTTTCCTGAAGATATGACTATGATCCCGTCACAGTTTTTTTATTACTGTACGAGCCTGCAAAGGGTAACGGTTGGAAGCAAGGTGGCATCAATATCCAACAGTTCATTTTCAGGCTGCAATGTGATGAAAGAGCTTGTTTTTCTGTCAGTTGATCCGCCTGTTGGAACAAGCGGTATGTTCAGTGATTTTGCTGCGGGCTTTGTGATCCGTGTTCCGAAAGGCTCTGCAGAAGCTTATAAAGCTGCTGAATTCTGGGATGATTATGCAGACAACATCGTGGAAATGGAATAAGAAATGGTAATTATTTGCCGTAGTCATCTGATATGGCTGCGGTTTTTCAATGAAAGGAGAAAAAGAATATGGGATATACAAACAGTTCATTGGTGGAACATGTGAAATTGAGCCCGAATCATTCCGGGAAGAGAGTAAGGGCAATCGACAGGATCACACCGCACTGTGTTGCGGGACAGTGTACGGCAGAAGGTCTGGGAGACTGGTTTCATAGACCATCCACCCAGGCCTCTTCTAATTATGGCATTGATAAGGATGGCAGGGTTGGAATGTATGTGGAAGAAAAGAATCGTTCCTGGTGTACTTCCAGCAATGAGAATGATCAGAGGGCGGTTACCATTGAATGTGCCAGTGACACATCGGAGCCTTACAGGATGAATGAAAAGGTCTATGCGAAGCTGATTGAGCTTTGTACGGACATCTGCAGGAGAAATGGCAAGAAGAAGCTTTTGTGGTTTGCAGATAAGAATAAATCGTTGAATTATGAGCCAAAGAGCGATGAAATGATCATTACTGTCCACAGATGGTTTGCGAATAAGAGTTGTCCGGGGACCTGGCTTTATGCAAGGCTTGGTGATCTTGCTTCTAAGGTTACGGCAAAGCTTGGAGGTGGGAATACTTCTTCCGGCATGCAGGCAAAAGAGTTCCAAAATCTGACAGAGGCACAGGTGATTGCAAAGGTTGGTGCATTGTTTACTGCTGACCAGAAGAAGTCAGGTATCCTGGCATCGGTTTCTATGGCTCAGTTTATTCTGGAGAGCGGTTATGGAAAGAGTGAACTGGCCCAGAAAGCGAATAACTGTTTTGGTATGAAAAAATCTCTTTCCGGTAATACCTGGAGTGGAAGCACCTGGGATGGTGTGAGTGTTTATACCAAAAAGACACAGGAACAGAATGCGGATGGAAGCCATGTGACCATCACTGCTGATTTTCGAAAATATAAATGCTTGGAATATTCTATTGCGGATCACAGTGCTTACCTGCTTGGAGCGAAGAATGGCAATAAGCTTCGGTATGCAGGATTAAAAGGATGTAAGGATTATAAGAAGGCAGCGAGGATTATTAAGGATGGTGGTTATGCAACCTCTTTGACCTACGTGGAAAAGCTCTGCAGTATTATCAAGAGATGGAATCTGACACAGTTTGATGTGGCGGCATGTGATGGCGGCTCTGGTGATGATGTTGTTAAGTATTATCGGGTGAGAAAGTCCTGGGAGGATGCAGCTTCTCAGCTTGGGGCTTATACGGTACTTGCAAATGCGAAGGCTATGGCGGACAAGTATTCAGGATATGAGGTTTATGACTGGAATGGAAAGCAAGTATATCCTAAGGTGGCAGAAGGCGCTGCGACTGGGATGACCAATGCAGATTGTCCATTCTTGGTGAAGGTTAGCATTTCTAATCTGAATATCAGAAAGGGTGCCGGAACTAATACGGTGAAGACTGGACAGTACACTGGTGTTGGAGTGCTTACGATTCTGGAGGTCAAGGATGGTAAGGGTTCTGATAAAGGCTGGGGAAGGCTGAAAAGTGGGGCTGGATGGATTAGTCTGGATTATTGTCGGAGAGTGTAATTGAATAAGATTTAGCAGAATTGAATAGTGATGAAAATGAATGAAGCCTGCAGATGTCTAATTATTTTTGGATGTCTGCAGGCTTTTTTGTGTGCAAAAGAATATATATTTGTGCAAATGATTTTGTTTATAATTTATCCATACAGTTTCACCTTTGAAAGGAGAAGTATTATGGGTGCGGATTTAAACAACGATTCAATAGGAATGAATATTAAGCGATACAGGAAAGATAAAAAAATGACACAAGCTAAATTGGCAGCCGATGCAGGAATAGAGCGTGCTACTATTTCAAAATATGAAAACGGTGTTCTTGTACCTCCAGATTATCAGATAATAAGAATTGAAAAAGCATTAAAGTTGACTTCAATAAACATGAAGTGCGGTGGCCTGTTGGTAGAAATACTCGCAGGCCTTTTGTAATTGAAGTAAAATTCTGCCTATTTTTGATTTGGAAAGAATTGTTCTTAGGAAGGATGGATATATCATGATGACAGTTGAAATGGATACATGGGAGACATATTTTATATGTCATAGTAGTTCGTTATATTCTCTGCTATTATAAAAATGTCTAATTCTTATGTTTTTGTCAAGATGCATCAAAGCCAGGCTTCTCATACGTAGGCCTATTTTTTTGACCAGAAAAATAATCAGGAGGGAGCATTTTATGATGACTGTTGAAGAGATGAAAAGCGTTGATATTCGTACCGTTAATAGGGCGGAACTGGTGGATATTCGTGATGTGCATATTGACCGAACGTTGCCTTTGGAAAAACGGGTGCGTAGTTTTGTGGAACAAATAAAAAATCCATACTGTTTTAAATGCGGGGAAGCCGTAGTAAAAACATCTTTCCTGGATACAGAAGTTACTCTTGAGGAATGTGTGGAAAGTTATTTGAGAAATTTATAGGATAGGACAGACAGGCCTGTGGGTAGAAATACCTGCAGGTCTATTTTCTTGCTTTCGTGTTGGTCAAATGACAAGTTTGTTTCCTTACATCCATAGGAGGCAGTGCCTCACTATATTTTGGAGGTTAGCATTATGGTTGTAACGGTGGAAGAACTGCAGAGATTAGAAGATATTGATATCCGTGATCTGAAACGTGAAGAACTGGATAATGCCGGTGATGTAGTGATAGATAAAACAAAGCCAGCAAATTTACGTATGAAGGAATTTCTGGAAAAGACCAGGAATCCATATGCGGAGAATGTGGGGGAGTACATTCTGGCAGTTACTTATTCCAGGACTTCTGAGGAAACTCTGGAGGATAAGATGATCCAGCTTGCAAAGAGAATGACAAGAATTCCTCTGTAAAATGTTTTTGGTATATACAAAGCTGATCAATATGAAGGTATCTTTGTGACAGGGACTAAATCAGCCGCCTGGTTTTGTGGTCGTATCCCGTAGGACGGATACCTGACTGACATGAATAAGGAGGCTGATATTTATGAAGGCAAAAGAATTCTATAATGTTGCTGTTTATCTCAGACTTTCCAGGGATGATGGGGAAGCTGGTAAGGCAGAGAGCAACAGTATCACATCTCAAAGGGACATCATCCGCAGCTATATCAGAAAACAGAAGGATATGGAGATTTTTGATTTTTATGTGGATGACGGATGGTCCGGTGCCAATTTTGACAGACCTGCCTTTAAGAGGATGATGGAAGATACCTGAATCAGTGAAACTCAATTAACGTTGAACCTTGACAACTACATATTTAATCAGCATTTACAGGTATTTTGGGGTTATCCTTTTTTTCACCCATCAGGTGAAATAACTGTGGAGCAAAACCGCTAAATATTGTATAATTCTTATCAAGAATACTACAAAATAACAAGCGTCAAAGGAGACCAGCATTATGAAGCCGACACATTTCCAGATCGAATTTACGAATGAACGCATCATCCCTTCAGGAGGCCTTACCCTTGTAGGGTACATTCTGGAAAACAGTGGCTTCATTGACCGCTTGAACAGGCAGGATGTTACCGGCAGGCGTTCCGGGCACCAGATTAAGAACGGCGACATTCTTGGTTCCTATATCGGCTGCCTTTGTATGGGAAAGCCTGATTTTGAGACAATCCGCGAAACAAATGACGATCCGGAATTCTTTTGTGCTGCGATGGGGATCAAGCGGATACCTTCACCGGAAATTCTCCGACAGAGGCTGGATGGGATAGGATGTTCCATGCGCAGCACTCTTCTGTGGGAAAACGCGAACCTGCTTGTGAGAAACTATGCAGTCCCGACAAAGCTGCCATGCGGTCTTGTCCCCGTGGATCTGGATGTAACTCCCTGTGACAATTCCAAAACGAAAAAGGAAGGGGTATCCCGTACCTATAAGGGATGTGATGGGTATGCCCCGATGATGGCCTACCTCGGAAGAGAAGGCTATCTAATAAACTGTGAACTGCGCGAAGGGAGGCAGCACTGCCAAAAGCATACCCCGGAGTTCCTGCGGGAGACCATTGATGCCTGCCGGATGGTCACAAAAGAGTCCCTGTTGTTCCGGTTGGATTCCGGCAATGACTCTACGGATAACATTGGTATTTTTCTGGAAAACGGCTGCTCCTTCATTATTAAACGCAATCTCCGCAGGGAGAGCAGGGAAGGCTGGCTGGATGAAATAAAGGACAAGTGTCTGGACATTACCAGCCCCCGCGAAGGGAAGAGCGTTTATATCGGTTCCACTTGGAGAGACATCTCCTATGTTGGTTCCGATGGCGAAAAACACCCCTTCACTGTCCGCACCGTTTATGAGATTATTGAGCGGACGATTGACAAACATGGGCAGTATCTTCTTCCTGCCGATGTGGAGGTCAACATGTGGGACGTAAATGTGGATTATACTGACCGCGATGTGATTTCCCTTTATCACGCACACGGAGAGAGTGAACAGTTCCACAGCGAAATCAAAACGGACATGGATCTGGAGCGTTTTACTTCGGGCAAGTTCGATACGAACGAGCTTGTGCTGGAGCTTGCGATGCTTGCCTATAACATTTTGCGTATGATTGGCGATGAAAGCATTGGTCCGAACCATCCGATGAAACATCCGATAAAAAGGCGGCGGATCGGCACAGTGATCAAAAACCTGGTTATGATGGCATGCCACATAACCAGCCATGCCCGCAGGTCAAAAATCGGGCTTGGGGGAAGCAATGTGTGGCGGCGGACTTTTAAACAGGTATGCCTGTCGTTCAGTTGCCTGTAATCCTGTTCTTTCTGTCCGTAACCATAATGCAAAAGTCCTGTCGTGGCCAGCTGCTAAGCAGATGGTTTGGTAGTTTTATGCATTTTTCATCGGATTCGCAACATCTAAAGCATTGTAGACAGGAAAATCTTTCAGAACAGACCCACTTTTCTTTGTGGCTATCATATGCCTTGCTAATGTTGATTAAATATGCAGTTGTCAATGTACTGGGACATTTAGTCTCACGGATTCAGGTTAAATACATGGCTGTATTATTTTTTATCTTTGTCTATAGTTTGAAGCCGCCAGTTTTGGCGGCTTGTCTTATCAAAATGAAAAAATCGTCCATATTGTAATGAGTAAAAATGGCAGGATTCAGAAGAGAATGATTCCAGGGGCTATCACTATCAGGAGGTATGGGCATGCAATTCTTTGATCAGACAGCATTTGGTAAACGACTAAAAGAAGTACGTTTATTACAGGGTATTACGAGGGAGCAGCTGGCTGATGCGATCCATATCAGTCAGGAATATCTGCGAAAGATCGAACAGGGCAGACGCTGCTGTAGTGTCTATCTTGTAGTTGCATTTTCATATCAGTTACATGTGAGTACGGATTACCTTCTGCTTGGAGAGGAACCGGAACATCAGGACAAGCTGGATAAAATCCGTCAAATAGCGGATGAACTGATTATGACCATCAATTCTAAATAGCTAAAAGAGATGGATTCAGTAAACTACCTGGTACTAAGCGTACCATCAAGGGGACCTATATGTCCCACGACACAAAAATCAGCTGGATTTATTATAAAAGAAGAAGATAACAAGTGATAGTTGCTTTATTATTCTTCTAATTCATGAATTCAGAAAGGATGATGTATGATGAAAAAGACAAAATTTCTTGCATTGATGTCTGCAGTATGCATGACATTTGGGACTGCTTCTCCGGCTATGGTCATGGCAGCCTCTACACCTGCTACTAATGTTGTATCTGAAGGAGCTTTTGATATCACATTAAAGGTAGATGAGATTCAGTCAAACGGGGACAGATATATGAAAGTGGACTGGAGTAACAGAGGTTATTATACCGTCCAGTTCGATGATGACAAAGATTTCTCATCACCTATTACTAAAAGAAATAAGGATCAAAGACTCGTTTCTTTAAGTACCCATATCGATGAGAATCAGGATTCTGTGTATTATATCCGTGTGATTAATTCTAACGGTAAGGTAAGTGATGTGATTAAAGCAGATCTTGGTGGTACAGCAGTAGAGAAGGAATCATCTTCAGGAAATACACAGACTCCGTCTGGAGGCGGATCTTCCAGTTTTCCGAGTTTCAACTGGGGTTCCTTCTTTAAATAGGCTAAAGATGGATCAATAGCAAAAAACGACAACAATTTTTATCATTTGGAAAGGCCGGCATTTTGCCGGTTTTTCTTTTTTTTGCGCAGGGAAAATATAAAAATTCGCCCATATTGATACTGATTGTTTGTCAATATCACATGATTACAGTCACGATTGAACAATATATTGGTGCGCATTCCCCTTCCTCACCGAAGTAGGGAGGGGTTAGTACCCTTTGTTTTTTTTACTGATCATCTTTAGGTATGCAGCTGTTTTTGTATCTGTAAGCCTTTTACAACATGTAAACTGCAGATTATTTTAAAACAGAGTATACTGAGATTGATAAAACAAGATGAAATATGTTGTTAAGACGTTCGAAAGGAGATGTTACTGATGGCAAACAAAGCGATCCAGTATACAACATACCCTGACGAGAAGCAGAATGAACTGTGCCAGAAGACCTTTGGATGTGTCCGATTTGTATATAACCAGATGCTTTCTGTCCAGCAGGACAGGCATAAGGCAGGGGAAAGGCATCTGT
>JAQXIM010000055.1 GCA_029007785.1 Clostridiales bacterium
TCAGGAATATCTTCAGGAGTATGATTATCGGGAGATTGATTCCGGCATCTGTTTTCAGACGCCTTTTGAACAGCCGGTGGAACGTGTGGTGCCTTATCCGGTGGAATCTGCAGAGGAAGAGGAAGGTCAGGCCTTCCTTTCGGAGCATTGGGTCGTGGGGGAAAATACGGATCCCATTCTCTATGTGGCTTTCCAGGTTCTGGAAACGGTACTCCTGACTGCACCGGGAGCCCCTTTGAAACAGGCTCTGATGGATAAGGGAATCGGTGCAGACGTTTTTGGCGGTTTTCAGAATGCCTCCCGTCAGCCCTACTTCAGTGTTGTTGTCAGAGATGCCCGGATGGATCAGAAGGATGAATTTCTTCAGATTATTCGGGAGACTTTAGAAGATCAGGTAAGTCAGGGATTAAATCGGAAGTCTTTGCTGTCAGCGATTAATAGCCTGGATTTCAAAAACAGAGAAGCAGATTTTGGTCCCTATCCCAGAGGACTGATGTATGGTATCGATTGTTTTGACAGCTGGCTGTATGATGCTTCTCCCATGATTCATCTGAAATATGAAGATACCTTCCGTTTTCTGAGGGAACAGCTGGATACGGGATATTTTGAATCCCTGATTCAGAAGTATATGTTGGAAAACAATCATCAGGCAGTTCTGATTCTGAAACCGGAAGCCGGCCTGACTCAAAAAAAGGATGAGGAGCTGGCGAAAAAGCTGGCAGTCTATAAATCTTCTCTTACGTCGGAGCAGATTGTGAAACTGGTGACAGAAACCAGGGAACTGAAGGAATATCAGAGTGAACCTTCTGCGCCGGAGCAGCTGGAAACCCTGCCAAAATTGAGCCTCAGTGATATTAATCCGAAGGCAGAACAGCTGAACTGCAGTCAGAAAATGATCGGAGAGACACCGGTTCTTCATCAGAATATCTTTACCAGCGGAATCTATTATCTGCGGATCCTTTTCCGTGCCGATGGAATCGATAAAGAAGAAATTCCCTATCTGGGGCTTCTTCGTTCAGTTCTGGAACTGCTGTCCACAGAGAAATTCAGCTATGCGGAGCTTTACCGTGAGATTAATCTGGAAAGCGGAGGGATTCATACTTCCATTCCCGTTTACCAGAATGTGGAACATCCGGAAGAATTCTCCCCTTACTTTGAGATGAACGGACGAATCCTCACGGATCATTTGACAAATGCTCTGGCTATCATGGAGGAAATTCTTCTGAGAACTCGTTTTGATGATGATAAACGTCTGAGAGAACTGCTGGCCCAGTTTAAATCAAGAGCAGTCATGCAGCTCCAGAATCAGGGTCATGCAACGGCTCTTCTTCGGGCCTCTTCTTATGAATCTTCCATGTCTTGGTTTAATGATCAGGTGGGAGGGGTAGGTTATACCCGTTTCCTGGATGAGAGTAAGACGGCAGCAGAGAGTGAGCAGGGAATAAAAGATCTGGAAGAGCATCTGAAAAAACTGGCAGAAAAGCTCTTTACCCAGGAAAATATGCTGGTAAGCATAACGACTCCCAACGAGGATTATGAATCCTTTGCAGAGAGCTTTGCTCCATTCCGGGATCGTTTCCCGAAAGGTCAGACAGCGAGAGCGGAAGACAGATATCGCCCGAGCCGGGCTTCCTGGAGCTTTATTCCCGATAAGAAAAATGAAGCATTCAAGACTGCAGCACAGATTCAGTATGTGGCAAGTGCAGGCAACTTCCGAAAAGCAGGTTTTTCCTATACGGGAGCATTGCGCGTCCTGAAAAAAATCCTGGGGGATGAGTATTTGTGGATTAATGTACGCGTCAAAGGCGGAGCCTATGGATGTATGTGCGGCTTTGGACGGATGGGAAGCGGTTATTTTGTTTCATATCGTGATCCCAATCTGAGACGTACTCTGGAAGTATATCAGGGGATTGTTCCTTATCTGGAGCAGTTCCGCGTATCAAAACAGGATATGGATAATTATATTATCGGAACCATTGGAACTCTGGATCATCCTATGAATCCTGCCGAAATGGGAGTCTACTCCATGCAGGCATTTATGACCGGCGTGACTCAGGAAATGATTCAGAAAGACAGGGATGAGGTTCTTTCCTGTGATGAAGAAGAAATCCGTCGTCTGGCTCCCCTGGTACAATCCATTCTTGATTGCCGTCAGCTTTGCGTGGTGGGAAATGCAGGAAAGATTGAGGAGGAAAAAGAGCTTTTCCTTCACCTGGAGTCGTTTCTTCCTTCGGATAAATCTGCAGAAAAAGGAGAAGTCCCGGAGGAATTGTAAAGCGGGAGAAAATGTATGAAAGAACAAGAATATAAATCTGGATTTGCAGCCTTGATCGGTCGTCCAAATGTAGGAAAATCCACACTGATGAATCATTTGATTGGACAAAAGATTGCCATCACATCAGAGAAACCCCAGACGACCCGAAACAGAATCCAGACAGTATATACGGATGAACGAGGTCAGATTGTTTTTCTTGATACACCGGGAATTCATAAAGCAAAAAATAAACTGGATAATTATATGGTCAATGTGGCCGAGCATACTTTAAAAGAAGTGGATGTGATCCTTTGGCTGGTGGAACCCACAACCTATGTGGGAGCCAATGAACAGCATATTCTGGAACAGCTGAAAAATATCCGCACACCGGTGGTTCTTGTCATCAATAAAATTGATACCATTGAAAAAAACGAGATTTTAAAGTTTATTGATTTATACAAGAATCTGATGAATTTTGCGGAGATTGTGCCGGTTTCGGCTCTTCGAAAGAGAAACACCGATGAACTTCTTCGAGTACTGTTCAAATATCTGCCCCAGGGTCCTCAGTATTTTGATGAGGATACGGTAACAGATCAGCCCATGCGGCAGATTGCAGCGGAATTGATTCGTGAGAAAGCTCTTCGTAATCTGAAGGATGAAATCCCCCATGGAATTGCTGTTACCATTGAGAAAATGAAGGAACGGAAAGATGGTCTTTTCGATATTGAAGCTACCATCATCTGTGAAAGAGAATCTCACAAAGGAATTATTATTGGTAAGGGCGGCGCCATGCTGAAACGGATCGGCTCCCAGGCCAGGTATGAGATTGAAGGCCTCATGGATGCCAGGGTGAATCTTCAGGTTTGGGTAAAAGTACGAAAAGAATGGCGGGACAATGAATTATACCTGAAAAACTACGGATACAGGAGCGACAATGAGTGATCTCATCACTGTTACAGGGATTGTTTTATCATCCTCTCCCATTGGTGAATATGATCGGAGACTGGTGATTCTGACCTCGGAAAGGGGGAAAATTTCTGCCTTTGCCAAAGGCGCAAGGCGGCCTAACAGTGCTCTTCTGGCTGGCAGCCGTCCATTCTCCTTTGGTCAGTTTCAGCTTTATGAGGGACGTACCTCCTACAATGTGAGATCTATGGATATCCGACGCTATTTTGATGAGCTGGCCGGTGATTTGAAAGCAGTTTGCTATGGAACATATTTTATGGAATTTGCTTCCTATTACGGCAGAGAAGGAATTGATGAGAGAGATATGATCAATCATCTCTATGTATCCTTGACTGCTCTGAGCCATCCGGAGAAAGATCGCCATTTGATTCAGGCAGTGTTTGAATTGAGAACCATGATGATTCATGGGGAATACTCTCCTCAGCCCATGACAGCCTGCAGCGAATCGGCTGCCTATGCCTGGAATTATGTTCTTACCGCCCCGGCTGGTCGGGTATATTCTTTTACCCTTCGGCCAGAAGACAGCCGGGAGTTTATCCGGTCTGTGGAAGCTTTAAAACGTTATTATATCGATTATGAATTCCGGTCTCTGGATGTTCTTAAGAGTCTGGATTTTGAAGTGTTGTGAATCAAAAACCCGTATCAGCAGATGCCATGTTATTCGATGGCCGGCGATACGGGTTTTGTTTTATGAAATGGTTTGTTTTAAATAATATTCGAAAAACTATTTGTTCTCTGCTGCAGGAGCAAGTTCTTTGCTTTTATGCCAGAAATCACCGAAAGACAGAAGAACACGGGCAGTGATTAATGGAATCAGGCCAAGTCCGGCACCGTAGGAACCGAATAGGCAGACACAGCAGCCGCCGATAAAGGCACCAAGGAAGAACGCCAGGCAGGTGATGGAATAAAGAAAAGCTTTGTTCCAGGATTCCCTTTCCTTTTTTAGAAAATACTGGGTCCAGCCAAGAACAGCCTGTTTGATGTTGTTTGTAACGAATATACTGGCGCTGTTGTAGCCGGAAATCTCCGTATAAGTGCCCCATTGGATGGCAGAACAAAAGAAAAAGGGATAAAGGCCAATAATGGGATTCAGGGTAGATGGAAGGAGTGCAGTGATAATGAGTGCAGCCGCATCAATCCAAAGAACAAGCTTTTTCATATTGAGCCGGGTACAATTGGTGAGAATATAGGAAAGGCTGATACCGCCGCCGTATATAGGAATAGCCAGCAGACGGGGCCAGAGTTCCTCATAGTTTTTCTGAGCCAAACTGGAGGCAATTTCCAGGACATTTCCTGTCTGGGCGGAACCAAAATGGCCGGCGTGAAGCATGATTGCAAAAACACCAATGAAGCCTCCCACGAAAGACATATTCCAGTGGAGGATATGATTCGGTTTCACTTGGTAGGTATGTTTCATGAATGTTTATCCTCTGTATTCTAGTATAGTTTCTCCTCTGAAGGGAAAAGTTTTGTTGCGTTTCAGTATACAACCTTCTTTGCAATCTGTCATTATCATAAAATATTCTAATTAAATATAATGACAGATGATACTAAAATAAAATATTTCTCGGGGAAACAAGAGAAAAGGAAGGCCTGAAATATGTCTATGCCAGCTCGGCAATTTTGCTGACGCCTACGAAAATTTCTGAGATCTTGAACCAGGTATTGTAATCGGTGATTCCGGTGGCCGGGAGCCCGAAAACAGATTGGAAGGTGCGGACGGCTTCCTGAGTTCCTTCGCCGTAAATGCCGTCGACAGCAACCGTAGGGATGGCAGGATAATTGGCAGCGATGGTGTTGAGCTGTTCCTGAAGCTGATATACTTTCTGCCCGGAGGAGCCGATATCCAGGTTGGATCCGGGCCAGGAGAAGGGAATTCCGGAAATCTCTTCTGCCGTATTGATATAGATGGAGCTTCCGTAATAATAGCGAAGGATTTCAATGGCAGAGTAACCGTTTTCTGCCAGCTGCTGAGATCCCCATTGACTAAGCCAGTTGGGGCAGGTAACCCGGGAACCATCACAGTATTGGGTGAAGATCGGCTGCTTTACATTGGGCCTTGACAGGTAGGCGGTGAAGATTTCATCCACAATATCTGAAATTCGATCATAGATGTTTCTGCCGTAAATCCATTTCTGATCATAGGCAGTGGAAGAGGTGATGGTAAAATCGTAACCTTTATTTCGATACCATTCTGTATAAACACGGTTTAAAGTAAAGGACATGATGGCCAGTACATTGGCACGAATGGCAGCCTCATTCCAGGTGGAATAGATTTCAGAAGAAGCTACATTTTTAATGTAATCCCGATAAGGGACATAGTAGTTGGGGGCGGAAGAATTGGTGGGGGTTCCGTCATGGACCACAATGGTTTCAGGAATTACAACACGGCTCAGGACGATTTCTCCTCCTTCGCTGTTTCTTTTGATTTCCGATTCGGCAATTTTGGGAGGGTATTCTTCATAAAGGGTATGTTCCGGAATGATGATCGGATCTTCCGGATAAGGAGGACTGTCCAGAGGACGGAGAGCCGATGTCTGAATGGAATTGCTGTCACTGAAAATTTCCACGCCGTCAATGGTCAGAGGTTCATAATTATCTGCTGTGATATCGACCCGATAATTGGAGTAGGGTCTGGTGGTTCCGGGTTCCAGACTATAGGGAAGGGGAGGTGCCGGTAATTCAACCTCTTCGGTCTGACCGGAATTGTCTGTGGTAAGTTCGATGGGTTGGAAAGCAGAATCCTCAATAGAAGAGATACGGACGTGTGCTCCGGCCAGGGGACGATTGGAAAAAGCGGTCAGAGTTCGAATGATAAGACCGCCCTGATCAGGCTGCTGTTGCGCTGAAAGTGAGTACATAAGAATCCTCTTTTATAAATGCATAAATATACTAAAAAATATGGGATAAATCGATAAAATATACATGAAAATGAATGAAAAATAATATGTCGCAATTTAGATGCAAATTGTGAGACAAGAAAGACAAAAAAGAGAATAATCTGATAACTATTAGAATTGAATCCAAAATATGTGGAATTGAAAAGAAAAAAAGAAGAGGAAAAGTACAAACGCGGGAAAAAACTTAAGAAAATAAAGAAAAAGCAAGAAAAACATAATTTGATAAGATTTGGGATAGCTAAAAATCTGCACAAAAACGGCAAAAAAAGAAGTTAAAAATGGAAGATTGTATAAAAATTCAAAACCTACTTGCAAAATCGACTCAGCTGTGGTAGAATCGTCACAATTTAGGAAATGATGACAAAAGAAAGGCAAAGGAGGAACCAGAATGAAGGCGTTTTTGATCTTGGAAAATGGGATGGTTTTTGCTGGTGAAAGTATCGGAGCTACGGAAGAAGTGATCAGCGAAATCGTTTTTAATACTTCCATGACGGGTTATTTGGAAGTCTTGAGTGATCCTTCGTACGCAGGGCAGTCAGTAGCAATGACTTACCCTTTGATTGGCAACTATGGAATTTGTTATGAGGATATGGAATCTCGAAGAGCTTGGCCGGATGGTTTTATTGTCCGGGAAATTGCGAGACGTCCCAGCAATTTCCGCAGTCAGTGCAGTCTTCGGGATTTTTTGGAAGAGCAGGAGATTACCGGTATCACCGGCATAGATACCAGAGCTCTGACCCGAATCCTGCGTTCCTCCGGTACCATGAACGGTATGATTACGACAAACGAAAATTTCTCTCTGGAAGAGGTGCTTCCCCTTATCCGGGAGTATAAGCAGCAGAATGTCGTAGGCCGGACCACGGCAATCCAGACGAAGGTTCTTCCCGGAAATAAATATAAAGTCGCTTTGCTGGACCTGGGAGCAAAGAAAAACATTGCCCAAAGTCTCAATGAACGAGGATGTCAGGTAACCATCTATCCGGCTCATACCACTGCAGAGCAGATCCTGGCCGACAAGCCAGACGGCATTATGCTCAGCAACGGCCCCGGAGATCCCAAGGATTGT
>JAQXIM010000056.1 GCA_029007785.1 Clostridiales bacterium
AGATATCAAGACGATGACCGCTCACCATGTATATGCAATGAGTGCCATTACCGCTTTGACGGCTCAGAATACAACGGGAGTCACCGGCATCATGGAAGTGAGTCCGGAATTTCTGGAAGAGCAGCTGGTGGATATTATTGAAGATATCCGCCCCGATGCCGTAAAGATCGGAATGGTCTCTTCCAAAGAACTGATCCATGTCATTGCAGCCACAATAAAAAAATATGATCTCAGGAATATTGTACTGGATCCGGTTATGGTAGCTACCAGCGGATCGAAGCTGATTTGTGATTCTGCCATTGCCGCACTGAAAGCGGAGCTGATTCCTCTGGCCACTGTCATTACCCCTAACATTCCGGAGACGGAAGTTCTGGCAGAAATGCCGGTAAAGACGGCAGAAGACATGGTGGCAGCTGCAGAAAAGATCGGAAAACAGTATAACTGCGCGGTACTGTGCAAAGGCGGCCATCAGCTCAACGATGCTAACGATTTGCTGTACAGCAACGGGGAAATTCGCTGGTTCTACGGAAAAAGGATCGATAATCCCAATACCCATGGAACCGGATGTACCCTGTCCAGTGCCATTGCCTCCAATTTGGCAAAGGGAACAGATCTTCCCACTGCAGTAGAGAATGCCAAGAATTACATTTCCGGTGCACTGGCAGCTATGCTGGATCTTGGACATGGAAGCGGCCCCATGGATCATGGCTTTGCCATCGAGGGGAAATATTGATGGAAAGATGGTAAGACCTGTCGGAAAATCAAATATAGAATAAAGAATAGAAATCGGGAACAGAAACAAGTAAAGAATAGAAATCGGGATCAGAAAGTCATTGCACTTTCTGATCCCGATTTTAAAATATCATTTATTCTTTTTTATTCTTCTCCGTTCCAGCAATAGGTACAGAGTTTGCAGGGTTCAATACCTACCGAGTTTACCATATCGTCCAGACGATGGTACCGCAGAGTAGTAAAGTTCAGTTCTTTGCGGATTTCTTCCACCATGTTGGCATATTCTTCCGTATCGGGATCGGTATATTTTTTCAGGGTTTCATCGGAAACATCGTCACCTTCCAGTTTGGCAATGACACGACGGGTAATCAGATCCATGTCCGAGGTGGAACGTGAGAAGTTCAGATATTTGCAGCCATATACCAGGGGAGGACAAGCCGGACGGATATGAACTTCCTTGGCACCGCTCTGGTACAGGAATTCGGTGGTTTCCCGAAGCTGAGTTCCGCGAACGATGGAATCGTCAATGAGCAGCAGGCTGCGGTTTTTGATCAGATCGTGTACGGGAATCAGTTTCATCTTGGCGATGAGGTTTCGCTTATTCTGAATGGTGGGCATGAAAGAGCGAGGCCAGGTAGGGGTATACTTAATGAAAGGACGGGAGAAAGGAATTCCCGATTCATTGGCATATCCAATGGCATGGGGCGTACCGGAATCCGGAACACCGGCAACAATGTCGGGTTTGACATTATCACGATGAGCCAGGGCAGCTCCGCAGTTGTAACGCATCTGCTCTACGCTCATTCCTTCGTAGGAAGAAGAAGGATAGCCATAGTAAACCCACAGGAAGGTACAGATTTTCATGTCCTTACCGGGCTGTACCAGTGTCTGAACGTGGTCGGCATCAAAAACAACGATCTCTCCCGGTCCCAGTTCTCTGTATTCGGTATAGCCGAGATTCAGATAGGCAAAGCTTTCAAAGCAGGCACAGTAAGCGCCGTCTTTTTTTCCGAGAGCAACCGGAGTTCTGCCCATTTTGCCTCTTGCCGCATAGATTCCCCTGGGAGTCATAATCAGCATGGTCATGGAGCCGTCGATCAGCTCCTGGGCATATTGGATACCTTCCACAAAATTCTCTTTCTGGTTGATAATGGAGGCAACCAGCTCGGTAGGATTGATATCTCCGCCGCTCATTTCCAGGAAATGGGAATGACCGTTGCGGAAAAGCTCCTCTGTGATCTCCTGAGTGTTATTGATTTTTCCTACGGTGGTGATGGCATAGGTGCCGTGGTGAGAACGAACAATCAACGGCTGAGGTTCGTAATCAGAAATGCATCCGATGCCGAAATGTCCGCTCATGGAGTGGACATCTTTTTCAAATTTGGTTCGAAAAGGAGAGTTTTCGATATTATGGATGGCACGATCAAAGCCTTTTTCTCCATATACAGCCATACCGCCTCTGCGGGTTCCCAGATGGGAATGATAATCCGTGCCAAAAAATAAATCAAATACGCAATCTTCGTGGGAAGCAACGCCAAAAAAACCGCCCATAATTTTCCTCCTGAAATGTGTTGGTATACTGCAGAAAACATGACGTGTTCATACAGATAACAGGGTCAAATTCTGCGCCTACAGAATCATTTTACCAGAAGATATCAACGTGGAAAAGTACAAATTCAAAAAAAGGTAAGAATCAGCTTTGGAACATGTGGATCGTTCCTGTGTATGTCAGGTATGTGCATCGTTATCGTGCATATCAGGTATGTGCATCGTTCTCGTGTATTGTCTTTTTGCCGGGGAATTGATATAATCAAGAAAATTGGGACTTTTGTTTCAAACATTATATTATTTGAGTATAAGGAGCAGCTTATGAAAATCGTCATTGCCGGCGGCGGAAAAGTGGGAGGGACTTTGACCCGTCAGCTTTCCGAGGAAGATCATGATATTACTTTGATTGATTCAAAGTCAAAGATACTGGACGAGAGTATGGAGGCCTGTGATGTTATGGCTGTCCAGGGAAACTGTGCATCAGTAAATGCTTTATATCAGGCAGGAATTGAGGATGCTGATTTGTTAATTGCGGCAACCAATGCAGATGAGGTGAATCTCCTTTGCTGCATGACTGCACATGGCCTGAATCCGAAGCTTCATACCATTGCGAGAATTCGAAATCCTGAGTATACGGATCAGATCTATTCCATGAGAGATATTTTCGCACTTTCCATGACTGTCAATCCGGAACTGCAGGCAGCAATCGAGATTGAACGTCTTTTGAAATATCCGGGATTTCTTAAAAGAGATACTTTTGCCAAGGGCAGGGTGGAATTGGTGGAACTCCGCATTGATGGACAGAGCAAATTGAAGGATGTGTCTCTGATAGATCTGGACAAAGTAGTTCGAAGCAAGGTTCTGATCTGTGCCGTTCTGAGAAATGGAAAGGCTGTGATTCCCGCCGGAGATTTTGTGCTGAAAGAAGGAGATCGGATTTTTGTTACCGCACCAATCCGTAATTTGACGATTCTGCTGAAGAGTCTGGGAATTATTACTCACCGGGTAAAACGGGTAATGATCTGCGGAGGCGGACCGGTCAGCTATTATCTGGCAAAACGTCTGGAAAAGAGCGGAATGAGTGTTCAGATTATCGAAAGCAAACCGGAACGATGCCGTCATCTGGCGGAGATCCTGCCGGAAGCAAGTATTATTGAAGGCGATGCCAGCAACCAGATTCTCCTGGACAGTGAAGGCTTGGACGGGTGTGATGCCTTTGTTTCCGCCACCGGCCTGGATGAGGTAAACATGGTTATTTCCATGTATGCCAACAATCGCGGGGTGCCTCAGGTTATTACAAAGATCGGCCACCTGGAGAAGAGCAGTATTTGGGATGTTCTTCCCCTGGGAAGTGTGATTTGTCCAAAAGAGCTTTGTGGAAATACGATTGTACGCTATGTTCGTGCCATGCAGAATCAGACCGGTGCAGCCGTAACGATTTACTCCATTGCCGATGGACAGGTAGAAGCCATGGAATTTCTTGTGGATGAGAAAACTCTGCATTGCGGAGAACCCCTGAGAATGCTGAAGCTTAAGAAAAATGTATTGGTTGCCTGCATCACAAGAGGGGCAGAAGCAGAGATTGCCAGCGGAGATTCTTCTTTCCAGGTAGGAGATATGGTAATCGTGGTTACCAGAAGCGGGAAAATCATTCATCAGTTAAATGATATTTTTGATTAACGAGGTCGAAGAATGAACTATAAAATGATGGGGCGTCTGCTTGCCCAGATCCTGATTGTGGAGGCGGTATTTATGATACCGGCTCTGATCATCAGTCTCGTCGGAGGAGAGCAGCAGGCAGTCAAAGGATTTATCGGCACTTTTATAATCATTGCTGTGGTCGCCGGGATTTTACTTGGTTTATGCCGGGGCGGACGCAAGGGTTTTTATGCCAGAGAAGGAATGGCTTCGGTGGCTGTCTGCTGGATTGTAATGAGTATTCTGGGATGTCTTCCCTTTTATCTTTCCCGGGAAATCCCCAGCTATATCGACGCTTTCTTTGAAATCGTATCAGGCTTTACGACGACGGGTGCTTCCATTCTGCCGGAGGTGGAATCCCTTTCCAAAGGTATTCTGTATTGGAGAAGCTTCAGCCACTGGGTTGGCGGAATGGGTGTTCTTGTGTTTTTGTTGGCGATTGTTCCGGCGGATGAAAAGAACAGTGGTTTTACCATGCATCTGCTGAGAGCAGAGAGCCCGGGACCGGACGTGGGAAAATTAGTTCCCCGTATGAGAAAAACGGCATCCATTCTTTATATTATCTATATTGTGCTGACGATTCTGAATATCATTTTCCTTCTGATGGGAGATATGCCGGTTTTCGATGCGGTTTGTACTGCATTCGGTACGGCAGGAACGGGAGGATTTGGCGTACGCAACGACAGTATTGCCGGATACAGCCCCTACATTCAGAATGTTTGTACCGTGTTTATGATGTTGTTCGGTGTTAATTTCAGCTGCTATTTCCTGCTGTTGATGAAACAGGTTCGCAGTGTATTGGTGGATGAAGAGCTTCGTTTGTATCTCGGATTGTTCCTGGGCAGTGTAATTCTGATTCTTCTGGATCTTCGCGGTTTTTATGATACCCTGGGAGAGGCTCTGCGTCATGCGGCATTTCAGGTTGCCAGTATTATGACGACGACAGGTTTTGCAACGACAGATTTTGATCTTTGGCCAAGTTTTTCCAAATCCATTCTGCTGTGTCTGATGGTGGTGGGTGCCTGTGCCGGAAGTACCGGCGGCGGAATGAAGTGCGCCCGTTTCCTTCTTCTGGTGAAGAGTTTAAAAAGAAATATCCGGAAATTCATCCATCCCCAGAGGGTTCAGGTAGTACGCTGCAATAACAGGATTATTGGTGAAAGAGTGCTGGAGAATACGAATATCTACCTCACGGCTTATGTTCTTATTGTTCTGGTAAGCTTCCTTCTGGTTTCTCTGGATGGATTTTCCATTACAACGAATTTTTCGGCCGTTCTGGCCTGCTTTAATAATATTGGTCCGGGATTGGAAGCCGTAGGCCCTACCTGTAATTACAGTTCCTACAGTGTCCTGTCAAAGCTGGTTCTGATTTTCGATATGCTGGCAGGCCGTCTGGAAATCTTCCCGATTCTGACCCTGCTGAGCAGCCGCAGATATACGTAAAATATGGATGCAAATGTAGGATAGGATGGGATTCCCTGGTCAAAAGGGGATTTGGCCCTATGATACGAAAGGATTTCTCCGCTTTTCGCGCTCCCGAAATCCTGAAAACACTATACAAGAATCCTGGAAAAGATGAAAAATATCGGAAATAGAAAGCCTGCAGGCTTTCTGCTTCCGATATTTTTATTTACTTTATCTGCAGAAAAAAAATCTGCAGAACGGTTAAAAATATAGATGAATTATGTTGACATAGCGGAGATATCCGTTATAATAAGTTTAGTTTTACTAAACTTTGAGATTATTGTAACTATTCAGTACAGAGGACGAAATCCATGAATGAATTTTGCCGCTGGTGGAGGATGATATGTCAATAGGAATGAAACTGAAGGATCTGAGAATTCGAAAAGGATTAACCCAGGAAGAACTGGCAGATCGGGCAGAATTGACCAAAGGGTTTATATCTCAGGTAGAGAGAGACCTGACCTCCCCTTCCATTGCCACCTTGATGGATATTCTCCAGTGTCTGGGAACGGATATCGGAGATTTCTTCAATGAGGAAAAGGAAGAGCAGATTGTTTTTGCCAAGACCGATTATTTTGAAAAAGAAGACACAGAGTTAAAAAATAAAATACAATGGATTATTCCCAATGCCCAGAAAAATGTAATGGAACCGATCTTACTGACATTGGAAGCCGGAGGATCTACTTATCCGGATAATCCGCATGAAGGAGAAGAATTCGGTTATGTGCTGAAAGGCAGTGTCAGAATTCATCTCGGTACGAGAATTATTCCGGCTAAAAGCGGTGAGTCATTTTACTTTCGGCCGGATAAACAACATTTTCTGGAGTCACGCCATGGAGCTGTATTGCTGTGGGTGACTTCACCGCCCAGTTTTTAACATAGGAGGAGAAAACCTTGAGCGAAAAACCATTGATTGACCTGGTGCATATTTCAAAAACCTTTGATGATACCTGCGTTTTGGATGATCTGAATCTGACGATCAGGGAAAATGAATTTCTTACCCTGCTTGGACCGTCCGGCTGCGGTAAGACAACGACCCTTCGGATTTTGGGAGGTTTTGTACAGCCTGATCAGGGAAAGATTATTTTTGACGGGCAGGATATCACGAATCTGCCGCCTAATAAGAGAAATTTGAATACAGTTTTCCAAAAGTATTCTTTGTTTCCTCATATGACTATCGAGGAAAATATTGCTTTTGGTCTGAAAACCAGCCATAAGAGCAGAGCTTATATTCAGGATAAGATTCAGTATGCACTGAAGCTGGTAAATCTGGAGGGATATGAAAAG
>JAQXIM010000057.1 GCA_029007785.1 Clostridiales bacterium
TCACTGGTGCCTCTGATCGGGCCGGAAGTGGAAGCTACTGCTGCATAGAAATCAGGATTGGTAGCTACGAATCCCTGAGTAGTCATGGAACCAAGAGACTGACCGGTTCCGTAGAATCTTTCCGGATCAACTTTGCCGGCATAATCGGTCTTGATTGCCTCAGACAGTTTCTCCTGGAATTCAGCAGAGTCTTTATGAGTAACGGTGGTGGAAGTGTTGTAATCTTCGCAGATCATTACCAGCATGAATTTCTCTGCATCTGCAACTTCTTTCCACTGGGTAGCATCGAAGAATACGCGGTCGGTCTGAGTATTGCCGGGCCATACGAACATAACAGGAGTGTTCTCCATCATGCCTTCGGGCTCGTATACCATGTACTCACGATCATGTCCGTTTACTTCCAGAGTCTTAACTTCCATACCGGACAGGTCTGCTCTTACAGACAGCTGGTTGCCGTAAATGAAAGCGTTCTCGTAACGGGTGTAGTAATACAGGAAGCTGCAGATATCTTCAGTCAGAGCCTTGGAATTTTCTTTTGCTTCTGCCTGAACAGCAACCTTGGAGATGGGGCCGCTATAGTCAGTGGTCCAGTTGTCAGAATCTGCTGCCTGTGCATATACAGCACCGAAAGCATCATCTGCCTGTGCAGTTTCTACACAGTCGTTAACGGTCAGCCAGTAATTCAGGCTGTCTTCAGAAGTTCCGCCAACATACCAGGTAGGTACTACTGCATCAGAGTAAGTAAGAAGTTCAAATCCTTCAGGGAAAGTTACCTGATTGTAACCATTTGCCTTGGTAGGGAATACGGTTTCGCCGGTAGCAGTAAGATACTCACTGTCCAGACCTTCCGATCCTACATAAACCTGACCGATTACTTTCAGAGGGTTAGCTGCTGCCCAGTATTCCAGAGCAGTACCGCCCTTGCCGTAACCTACCAGATAGTTCTCACCGAAAATGGAGAAATATCCGTTTCCGCTGTAGAAGCTGATTGCTGCGTTTACATAAGCAGCTTCTTCTTCAGCAGTTCCCCAGCCATCCTTGCCGGGTTCCAGAATAAACAGACCTTCGTGGTTAGCGTCAGCTTTCTCAAACCAGCCGCCCTCAGTCAGGAATTCCTCGGTATTCACACCGTCCGGAACAGCGATGATGGTGTAGTAGTCACGAATATGGATACCTTCTGCCAGGTAAACCTTAGCGGTTCTGGTTTCTTCACCAACTGCGATGGATTTCTGATAGTAACCAGTCATCGGCAGACGGTTGGGAACACTGTTGTCCAGCGCGGGAGTTTCCATATCATCAAGAGAAGGAATCTCTTCCACTACGGGTTCTTCTTCACAGATCAGAACAGCATCATCTTCTGCAAAAGCAGATTCACTGTAGTAACGAGCAGTTACGTTGCCGTTCTTATCATAAGTAGCTTTGAAGTGTTTTGCATAGTCCCACAGCTCAGGCATCTCAGCGGAGATACAGTTATGAGCACGAACCATGTTCTCACTCAGCTGAACCAGAGGAACGGAAACGCCTTCCACGTCCTTATTCCAGGTCCAGGTATGCAGATTCTTATGTCCGAATGCATCCAGAGCTTTTACAGTATAATCCTCAGCGCCTACTGCCTCGAAGTCAAGGCCGTTGGCTTCCAGAACGTACTCTGCCCAATCATCCAGAGAATTATCGATATCATCCCACAGAGTTCCTTCCAGCATGCCCAGATCGCCCTGACCATAGATCAGATAAGTAGGAATGCTCTTATAGGTTCTGTCTTCTACGCTTGCGCCACCGATAGCTTCGATCATGGGACCGGAGGTGGATGCTACTGCTGCATAGAAATCGGGATTGGTGGATACGAATCCCTGAGTCGTCATGGAACCAAGAGACTGGCCGGTTCCATAGAATCTCTCAGGATCAATCTTTCCGGCATAATCTTCTTTCATTGCCGCAATCAGTTTTTCCTGGAATTCAGCAGAATCTTTGTGGGTAACGGTGGTGGAAGTGTTGTAATCTTCACAGATCATTACCAGCATAAAGCCTTCTGCATCTGCAACCTCTTTCCACTGAGTAGCGTCAAAGAATACGCGGTCAGTCTGAGTGTTGCCGGGCCAGATGAACATAACAGGAGAATTCTCCATCATGCCGTCGGGCTCGTATACCATATACTCACGATCATGTCCGTTTACTTCCAGGGTCTTGATTTCCATATCAGAAAAGTCTGCTCTTACAGACAGCTGATTTCCGTAAACGAAAGCGTTCTCGTAACGAGTATAGTAGTACAGGAAATTGCAGATATCAGCAGTCAGAGATTTGGAATTTTCCTGTTTCTCTTCCTGAACAGCTACTGCAGAGATGGGGCCGCTGTAGTCAGTGGTCCAGTTGTCGGAATCTTCAGCCTGCTCGTAAACTACGCCCCAGTCTGCGTCTTCCTTTACTTCGGTGGTGCAGTCATTGACTTCCAGCCAATAAGATGCACTTTCCGGTGCTCCGCCGACAAACCAGGTAGGTACTACCGCATCGGAATTTGTCAGCAGTTCAAAATCTTCGGGGAAAGTTACCTGGTTGTAGCCATTTGCCTTGGTAGCAAATTCTTTTGCTCCAACCTCTTTCAGATATTCCGTATCCACACCTTCGGAGTCTACGTATACCTGACCGATAACCTTCAGAGGATTAGCAGCTGCCCAATATTCCAGAGCGCTGGATCCTTTGCCATAACCAACAAGATAGTTCTCACCGAAAATGGAGAAATACTTATTTCCGCTGTAGAAGCTGATTGCCGCATTTACATAATCTGCTTCTTCTTCTGCGGTTCCCCAGCCACCTTCGCCGGGTTCCAGAATGAACAGTCCCTCATTCTTGGCATCAGCCATGGCGTACCAGCCGCCTTCTGTCAGGAACTCTTCTGTGTTTACACCATCCGGTACTGCAATGATGGTGTAATAGTCACGAACGTGGATACCTTCGGAAAGGTAAACCTTAGCCGTTCTGTTGGTTTCTCCAACCGTGATGGTTTTGGAGTAATAGCCAGTCATGGGCAGCTGGTTCGGAACAGAATTGTCCAGTTCCGGAGCTTCCATGTCATCCAAAGAACCGTCCAAAACCGGAACTTTGGCTTCTTCCACTGCATTTACAATATTATCGTAAATATCAGTCTTTACCGGCATTGCGAATGCATTTGTGCACATGGAAAGTGCCATAACGCCAGCCAGTACGGAAGAAATCACTCGTTTGCAAGTTTTCTTCATAGAAAAACTTCCTCCTTCCTTGAATTAAGTGCATCTATTATTATACATGGTTTCTGAATATAATCAAATACCCAAAATATTGATTTTGTTTTGTTTTTTTAACTTTTTATTGTTTTATACGAAAAAAAACACACAGACATGAAATCCGTGTGCCTTTTTCATGATAAATATTGTTCATCGGGGCAGAATGCCCTCAGCAGCAGCATTGATTATCGGGAAGCAGTCATAGTCAGATACTCTTCCACAATATCTTCTCCCAGTTTCTCCTTCAACGTATCAATGACCACCTGATTATGATCCTTCATATCCTGTTTCAGATCTGCATCCAGTGTGATGATCTCCATATCTGTCCTCTCCCGGATCATCTGCACAACCTGTGCATCCGTCTGTATCTCTTTCTGCACAAGTCCTTCAAAATATTCCGTAATATATCGGCGCTGATCCTCCGTCAGTGAATCATACAATTCCTTATTCATAACACACGTATAGATAAAAGGCAGATGATTGGTCATCACAAAATATTTCTGGACAGAAGAAAAGTTGCTTCCGATAATGGCACCGATCGGATTCTCCTGGGCATTAATCTCTCCTTGCTGCAGTGCATAGAATACATCGGAATAATTCATCTCCAGCGTCTTTGCTCCCAGAGACTTCCAGTAAAGCTTATGCCACTCATTGTCCAGAGTACGGATTTTTAATTTTAAAAAATCACCAGAACTCTTCAGCTCCGTATTACAGGTAAGCTCCCGAAAACTTACTGCGCCCCAGGAAATCAGCTGAAGCCCCTGTTTCTGGTAAAACTGCTGGAACCAGTCAAATAATTCCCCTTTCAGAAGTCGATTGCATTCCTCGAGATTCTCATATTGATAGGGGATATCAAAAAGACTGATTTCCGGGATGACAGCCGTTACACCGGATGTGGCACCTACATATAAAGAAAGTGTTCCATCCTGAACACTGCGAATCAGATCTTCATCTCCTCCCAGCTTACCGTTGCCGTATGTATTGATATATATCGTGTGATTGGATGTCTCCCACAGTTCTTCAGCGCCCCGTTGGGTAGGTGTAACTCCAGAACAGCCCAGAGACAGAATCATATCTGCATTCTGGTAATCCATTTCTGAAAAAAGCTCACTTTCACTGCCAATCGGATCACTTTGAAGGCTTTTACTTTCTTCTGCCGAGTTTCCACAGCCGCAGCAGCCAAGAACCACCCCGGCTAAGCCCAAGGCCGCCCAGATTTTCCACCGCCCTTTTCGTGAAGAGATGACCATAGGATATTTGCCTTGCTTTCTGCAATCCATCATTCTGATTTCTCCTTCCTCGTAAAATCACGGTACTGTCCCGGCGACATGGATGTGTATTTTTTGAAGACACGGCCAAATGTCTGCACTGTATTAAATCCACATTTGAAGCCCACGTCTTTCACACTGATCTTTGTCATCGTCAGCATATCTCTGGCATGCTCTACTCGAATTCGATTCAGATAGGAAGAGAAGGACTCGTTCATAATCTCGTTGAAGAGGCTGCTGAAATAAGATACATGAATACCGATGTAATCACTCACATCATTCACCGTCATAGTAGATTCCATAAAGTGCTCTGTTATGTACTTCTTTGCCTGTTCAATATATTGATACTGTTTTTTACCGGAACAACAAGCAATCTGGTCGATAATCCGAACAATTCCGTTCTTCCACTCTTCCTGGTGCCGGATCGGCGGCATGGGGAAATCAAGAGTCGATAACAGAGTCTGATTCTCCTCCTTGTCCATGCGGTAAAAAAGCAGTTTTTCGATCAGCATATCCCGAATCAAAATACATCGGCTCTCTCCGTTTTCGACAGAGTCTTCCTCTAATATCTCCTTCAGCAGACAAACAGCCATTTTCTTCGCTTCTGTGACTTTGCCATCCGTCGCATTCTGCAGAATCTGCATAATCCGGCCGTAATCATACCGCTGTTGTTCCAGATTGCCGGATATCTCTTCCTGTTCTCCCTGATTTCCTTTGTCTTTCTCCATGTAAATCTGGTAACGGAGTTTTTCTCTGGCTTCCTCATAAGAAAAACGGATATCCTGAATTCGGGGATAAAGATGTCCGGTGGATACCTTTGCCTGACAGGCAACCGAATGGAACAGATTCATCAAGCCTTCCTGCATTTCTCTCATGCGCTTTGTCGCTTCCGTAACAGAAAAATTCTGAGAGAACTGGAACACGGCAGCAACCTCCCTGTCATCCATCACAACCATGGAAATATATTCCGGTTCATTTTCCAGAAAATTCTTAACGCTCATGAAAAACAGGTTCGATTCCACGGGAGCACGGAACACCTTCTGTTCTCCCTCCAATTCAATGACCATAACAATAAAACGCTGTTCTTCCTGTTTTGCGAAACCGGCAACCGCCATTACACTGTTCTGATAATCTTCGGGCATATTTCGGCCTTTCAGCAGATTCCGGCAGAACTGGCTGATCATCTCCGCAGACACAAGATCCATGACCCGGCTCATTTCCTGCCGTTCTTCCTGCTGCTTACGATATTCCGTTTCCAGAAAATTCACTTCATCCGTCATGGTGAGAGACCGATTTCGTTTATTTCCCATGGCCATGGTCATCAAACGGTCAATGGGCTCATAGATTTTCAAAGTAATAAAATAGGAGCTTACCAGTCCTAAAAGCAGAACCACAATCAGACAGGGCAGCATTCCCAGGAACAGATCTTTCAGTGACAGTCCCCTGCTGTTCATTGCAATATTCATGGCATAATTCCAGCCAATGGAATCTGAAGTATATCGATACCACTTCATGGAACTTCTGGATTTCTGGGAAACACTGGTGCAGCAGGCCTTCCCACTCAAAAGCTCCTCACTCACCGTCTCGCCCCGCTGTTCCAAAGGATAAACCTGAATTCCCTCTTCGTCAAAAACAGAGATTCCGCTGTTGTCTCCTCCATCTCCGCTGAAAATACTGTCCAGAACGGTCTCACTAATCTTCACCACGATCGTTCCAACACTATGAGACGGGACAAAATCCACTGTCAGGTACAAATCCCCTTCATATAAAAATATATCCTGCTTTAAATCTGAATCCAGCCATTTCCACTGACTTTCCCGGCTGTCATGGAAATCCAGCAAAGATTCAATCCCTGATCCCTTTCTCTGTTCCCGGTATCCGTCCGATCCAAAAAGCTCATCCGCCTGCCGACTGTAAAACCATAATTGATTTGATTCTTCGTCGGAATTACTGCCTTCCAGATAAGACAACTCCTGCAAAATCTGATAACTGTTATCCGGAGACAAACTTTCCGGCCGAAACAAAAAAGTGATAACCTCTTCTTCACATAAAAGCAGAGTGATTTTTTCCACTTCCGACATCAGGAAACGATCCATGGCTTCCGATGTCTGTTCCAGAATTCTCAGATTGGAAGAATCAACCTCTTTTTTTTGCCTCTGAACCGTTACCTTGGTAGTATAATAAGTAAGGTAAGCCAACATGGCTGCCAGAAAAAAACTTAACACAAATAGAACGGTTCGGAAGACACTGCTCTTCTGCCCCCATAGCTTTTCTTTCTTCACTTTCTTCATTCTGCGATTTCCCCTTACTCCTCTCGCATATGTATCTTTTTGCAGAACACAGCTGCCCTTCTTCCATCATTTCTGTTTATGTTATTTCTTTCATGGAATCCCCAAATTCAGAGGGGACTTCCATGCCCTTTTTCCCTTTATGGAAGACCGTTATCCGAATACTCCCCAGTATTTCTTCACGGCTGCACAAATCCATCTGTATTCTGCCTTCTTCATCTTCTCCTATATGAAACACGATAATGTTTCTCTTCTATTATACACTTTTTAAGATATTTATGGAACAATCTTTTTCCCAAATCTTTTATGATTCCCTTAAGAGTATAAAAAACTGCTGTCCCTTGGAGGATTGATTGTCCTTGGAACAGCAGTTCTTTTCCTTACTATCTTCCGATATCCGGATTGTTTTTCACATCAAAGAACTTTTTTCTCTTTTATTTCACGATCTTTACCGATTTTACCGAACTGTAGCTGCCGTAATACTTCTTACCATCCACTGTCTTGTAGGAACGAACTCTTACGTAATAAGTTTTGCCCTTTGTCAGTTTTGTAATAGTGGCAGTTATTTTTGTATTCTTTTTCAGCGTCACTGCAGTTGTGGCAGATTTCTTGAAAGATTTACTGGTTGAGTATTCCACCACATAGCCGGTGGCCATGGTGTCTTTCTTTACGGTCACAGTCATCTGCTTCGTTCCCGCTTTCAGACTGCTGATCACAGCCTTCTTCGGCACTACAGTAATGGTGATACTTCTGGCTGCTTTTTTATACTTGTCCGTTGCTGCTGCCTTGATGGTAATCGTGGCAGCACCAGTTCCCTTGATGGTTACCTTTCCGGTGCTGCTTACTGTGACAACAGAAGTATTGCTGGATGTGTAGGTCAATGCTCCGTCACCGCTGGTGGAAGCTTTCAGTTTAAAGGCCGCATCACCGTATACTTTCTTACAGGAATCAATGGATTTAATGGTCTGGCTCTTCTTGGGAGCAGCCTTTACTTCTACCGCTGCCTTTTCCATCCATGCACCGGAATATACATAAACCTCCGTGCTTCCAACACCAACCGCCTTCAGTGTTCCGTCCTGCTGCACCGTAACCACATTTTCATTGGCAGAAACATATCCAACTTCCACTGCAGGAAGTACTTTGACAGTCAGTTTCTTCTTATCACCTACGGTCATGGACACCTTCAGCGGATCTACTTCCAGATGGACTGCTGCAGACTTGTCCTGACTCATCAGGAACTGCATTGCTTCTTCCCGGTAAGCCGTATAAGTCAGCTTCGTTGCCAGATGATAATTCAGACTGCCGTCCGGATTCAGAATACCATATTCCCGATAATCTTCTTCCTGATAAATGGTCAGATTCAGAATCGCCTGGATCTCTTCCTCAGACAGACCCTTTGCTCTGTACTTTTCTGCCATATAATCATAGTAAACCTGGGCATTATCTGCCGGAGCCATGAAATCCTTTTCGCCCATGTTCCATTTTACAGCAATGTAATTGTCGGCAAAAACATCCAGTATGGGACCTGCCACTTTCAGCATTTCCTGTACCTGAGCCTCATCCGTCACATCGTAGCTCTTTGTCTCCGCAACACCGTTGCAAGGCATAAATGCTGCCCAAAGCTCCGGTTCCTGAGCAATCGTATAGTAACCGGTCAGAGAACCCATAGAATTTCCGCTGTAGTATACCCGATCCGTATCTACGCTGAATTCCTCTTCCATATATTTCACAACCTGATTGATATCATCATAGGGGAAATATTCCTCACTGGCAGCCATATTGCGGTAATCCACGCTGCAGACAATAACATCTTCATCCATGTAACCGTCTTCCTTTGCCGTCATCCATGCGGTAACCGACTGATCATAGGCCAGATTGGCTCCCTGGTTGGAAAATACCAGTTCTCCTTCGCTGTCATAATCTTCTTTTAAACGAAGACCGCCGCCGCATTCCACAACAACCATGGGATACTCTTTGCCGGCAGTATATTTTTCCGGCAATGCATACTGGAATACAATTTCATTCAGATAGGGTTCCGGCAGGCAATCCTTTTCACTGTCAATATAGGTTGTATTGCTTACCAGTTCATCATATTTCAGATTTTCTGTCGGTTCCGTGGTTTCCTCTTCTTCCCAGGGATCACTTACCGTTCCGTCAGACAACTTCACTTCTTTCACCTGAGCAACCAGGGGAATTACTTCATCCAACATACCGTAAGTGGTGGAAACTTCCTCTCCATCCTTTTCATAATAGAAAGTATTTACCCACATGGTGCCTACATAATCGTTTTCATCCAGCTCAATAATAACGTAGCGGCCATCCACCGATTTACCGTCTTCCCGCATCTCCCCACGGTCATTCGTATATACATTGGTGATCACAGCTTCTGCCAGAGTTTTATTATCGGTGTAGCTGTTGGCACGAACCGTATACGTATCCTTTGACAGACTGGAAGCTTCCACTTCGTCTTCATATTCAATGACTACTGCCTTCAGTTTCTGTCCGCACTTCAGGCTGTCGGTAATACCCATGGTACTTACAACGCCGCTGTCCTGAGCATCTTTACTGAGAACAGCTTCCCTTGTTTCTGCTTTCCCCGGAATGGCAGAAACCTGTCCCGGTACCATGCCCAGAGCCATTACTGCCACTGCTGCCAGAGGTGCAGCCTTTGCCATAAAATGAAATCTGTTTTTCTTTTTCATTTCGCTATCCTTTCTTTTCCTGATTTTTTCTTCTATCCTGTCCTTTCCGCCTGCGAAAACAGAACAGAACCAGCCTTTTGTTACTGTTTCATTATAAAATAGGCCAATTCATTTGTATACCGTCCAACAAAAATTCTTCAGAAAATACAAAAAACACCATCCGTTCTGCACAAATTTTGTTCATTTTTAAAGAACTGGACAGAAACTGTTATAAAAGTTATAATAAATTAAGCTTACAAAATCCGACCGGGATTTACCATAAAACCACACAAATGATCAACGATACCAGCCGGTTCGTTCCTTATATCAGCCGAAGAGGAAAGAAATGAAATCCATCAAAATCATTCACAATTTTCATTTTCAAAGTCTGTTTTTCAAAACAGCATTCATTCTGATTCTGTCAGTAACTCTGATTACCGGCAGCTTTTTTGTCATTCTGCAAAATATTATCACAAAAAATTCCATTGAGACGGAATGTTCCAATATGCACTCCCTCCTGTCCCAGGCCTCCTCTATTCTGGAGGACAAACTGGAACACTGCCACGCCCAATCTATGGACGTGCTTTCCAATCCTTCCACTGCCAGTCTGATGGCGACCCCGGACCGAAATGATTTTTCCCGGGTATTGGAAGCTTCCACCCTTCTGAACAATTACGTCCAGAAAAATGAGTTTGTCGTCGAGGCGTGGATCTATTTGAAATCATCCCAACAGGTTCTTACCTCCAACCAGGAACTGAAAAATTATGCCGACTGCGAACACTTTCCTGCTGCCTGTCTGGATCAGCTGAAGGACTCCGATTCCTTCCTGCTTTTTACGGATGAAAACAAGTATTACCTGGCAACAACGTATCCTTCCTGGAACAGCCTGGGAGTTTTGATTTCCCGCATCAGCCCTTTATATCTGTACCGCCAGATTTCCGATGATATCAATCTGGCTTCCAATCATCAGCTTTATCTTTATGACGATGTGAACAATCCGCTGTTTCCTGCACTGCTTCACTACCCTTCCGAGGAAGATCTGCAGGTGGATGAACTCTATTATCAGCAGGATAATCTGCAGATTTACCGGGCAGCCAATTCCCGAAATCTGATCTGCTACTATCAGATTCCGGGAACCGAATGGAAATGGATTCAGATTCTTTCCGACTCCATTCTTTTTCCTTCTCTGTCCAACATTTTTAAGGGAATCCTTCCCTTTATTTCCATTGTTCTCATTGTAATTATCGCTTTGGCCTTCTATCTGATGTTTACCATTTATCGGCCATTGGCTCGCCTGCTTCAGAAACTGATTACTCCATCCAACCATAAACAGGTAACTTCTGCCCGCAATGAATGGGAATTAATTGGAAACAGTCTGGAATTCAGTCATACTCAGAATTCCAATATGAGTACCATTCTGAATGAGGTAGCACCTGCGATTCAGACAAAACTCTTTCAGGCCCTCCTGTCTGCCGATACTCTGACCGAAGAGGAGATCAGCGAAAGACTGGCTTCCATCAAGAGTCCCTTCACCACAAACGGTCATTATCTGGTTCTTGCCATCCAGGCAACCGGTATCAACAATGATCTCAAAGAACTGGAACAAAGCATTTTTACTTTGGGATTAAAAAATACTGCAGAAGATTACTGGGCCAGCCGCTGCTTATGTATGCAGTTCCAGGAATACTCCCCCGGCCTTCTCATGGGAGTGATCGGCTTTGAAACCGATACATCCAAATCGAAAATCACTCTGGCCATCTCTGATTTTCGCCAGCAGATTCTTTCTTATGCAAAGGATTACGCATTCCAGCCCCAAATCGGAGAAAGCTCCGTGGTAGATACTCTCTGTCTGCTCCATGCTGCAGCGATGGAAGCCCAAAAAACTCTCCATTACCGCAGATATTTTAAGGATAATCCAGCCGCGGCAGACAAGAAAACCATATCCTCTCCTTCGGTAATGGAAACCTTCTTCCGTTCCCGTACCGAACAATACCTCCATCAGGCAGAGAGCGGAACAACGACAGATCCTGCTGTTCTCCGGGAACTGGTTCACGCTGCCTCAATAGAAAATAACTCCAAAGAATTATATCAGCAGATTCACCAGACTATTCTGTCCATTCTGCTTCCCACGGTAGGTTCCCTGGAGAAGCTTCCTTTTTCAGTCAACGAATACCTGGAAAATCCCCGGAGTTTTTCCAACACGAAGGAGACGGAAAAGTATTTGCTGGACTGTCTGACTGCCTCCATAGATTTCCTGTATCAAAAAGCACAGACGGACAGAAACAGCTATGTGGAACAGGCAAAGAAATATATTGCCGAACACTATGCAGACAGCAATCTTTCTCAGGAAACCGTCTGCAGCCACATCGGCATCAGTGCACCTTATTTCTCCTCTCTGTTCTCAGAACAGGAACATCAGAATTTCCTTGATTACGTCCATCAGTACCGTATCGAACAGGCACGGCAGCTCCTGTTCGCGACAAACTATACGGTAGCCGAAATTGGATTCCGTACAGGTTTTAATTCGGCAAACAGCTTCATTCGCGTATTTAAGAAACTCATGGGAGAAACCCCGGGAAAATACCGGGAACGAGTAAAAAAAGCATAAATGATATGACCCACAGCATTTATGGATATATCACAATAAGTAAAAAACGGAAGAAAAGAAAGGATATACACTCTCTTTTCTTCCGTTTTCTTCTGTCCTTCAGACCCTACTTTTTTGTACAGATCTGAACAATCTCATCGACTTTATCCTGACCATATTTCTCTTTCAACAGATCCTGAACCGGCTCCCGCCATAATTCCATCAGTTTCTGCTGTTCCTCTTTGCTCCAGCTTATGACTTCCACACCATACTGATTCTGCAGTTCGTCCATTCGGCCCAGGTACGTCTCTTCCAGTATATACAAAGCATTTCTTGTATTCTCTGCAGCTTGATCGATCAGTTCCTGCTGTTCCGGCAGCAGATTTTCATAAAACTGCCCATTCATATAGAATACATCGGCATAAATCTTATGGTTGGTCCGAATAAAATACTTCTGCTGTTCATAAAGCCGATGGCTCTGAATGATTGCTATGGTATTCTCCTCTGAATCCACAATTCCCTGCTGAAGAGCCAAATAGACCTGATCGATGGAAAAAGCCTGAGTCTCTGCTCCGGTCATGCCCCAGAGTTCTGATTCAAGGCCAGGACTGATAACACGAATTTTCAGCTTTGCCAGATCCTCCGCTGATTTCACCTTCTGATTGCTGGTAAGAATCCGATAGGTTGCCGGAAAAATATCAAGAATACGAAACCCCATTTGCTGTGCCTCTTCATTCAGGATGTTCCAGACCCCTTCCCCATAATCCAGCTGAGACTCCACATAAGTCAGGTCACAATCTTTCATTAAAACAGGAAGCCAGGATACAATTCTCATGGTGGTGCACGGACCGGAACCGATCCGGAATTGAATGGCATCATTCAGATTCTGCTGACTGTCCTCCAGAGTTCCCAGGGTATCATTGGGATAGATCTCCACCTTCATCTCCCCATCGGACAGGCTTTCCACCTGATTCTGAAAGAGACGGGCTGCCTGATCCACCAAACTGCCTTCCGTATCGGAATGAGTCAATGTCATATAGATTACATTTTCATTCTCAGCCTCTTCCTGCACCATATGATTTTTCTCAGCCTCCGCAAAGATATTTTCTCCCACAGAAGCAGACCGGCAGCCGGTCAAAAGGACTGCACTTATTGCCAGCACTGCAGCCTTACACCAGTGTTTTTTCATCATAAAACTTTTTCCTTTTGAAATAAAATCAGGAACCTTCCTGCCCTCCACCAGGTGAAGGCCCCCACAGAATTGTTCCCGGTAAATGACAGGGGCCAAAAATAATTTTGACCCCTTTCGCTACATTTATTATATTATCCCTAAAATTCTTTTATTTCAAGTTGTTTCTCTATTCCATGGGAAAAATCCGAAGATCCATGGATTCCTGATGATTTCCTGTCAGCGAACTACTCTGCCCCGGCTGTCCTGAAGAAGAGCCAGAACTTCTGCTTCCGATGCATAAAGAACATCTCCCGGCATGGTATGTTTTAATGCCGCTGCCGCCACACCGAATTCCAGAGCGTCCTTTGCGTCCTGACCGGACAGAACACCGTGGAGGAAACCGGCTGCCAAAGAATCTCCGGTACCTACACGATCCACGATGTGTACTGAATACACCCGACTTCCCGTCAGTTCCTTTCCGTCCCAGACAAGCGCAGCGTACCGATTATCGGAAGCACCCAGATTTTCCCTCCTGCTGGTCACCACATACTGCATTCCATAATATTCAGCCATTTCTGCCATGGCTTCCGAAGAAATATAATCCTCATAGGACAGATTGCTGCCTTTCCTTCCATGATAGTTTGCCGTTTTTTCTGCATCCAGCGGATTTCCAAAGCAAATATCCACAAGGGGAAGAATTTCAGCAAAAATTCTCTGTTTATCTTCTATTCCGGTCTGCCAGAGTTTTGCCCGATAGTTAATGTCAAAGGAAATTTTCAATCCCTGCTGCTTTGCTGCCCGTATGGCTGCCAGGGTGATTTCACCGCATTGGGGACTGATGGAAGCAGTAATTCCGGAAACATGAAACAATTCTGCTCCCTGAAAAATACTCTGAAAATCAAAATCCTCCAGAGAAGCCTGGGCCATGGAAGAATCCGCTCTGTCATAAATGACAGAAGTGGGACGAACGGATGCACCGTTTTCCAGAAAATAAAGTCCCAGACGGGAACCGCCCCGAGCGATTTTGTCTGTATGGATGCCGTTGCGGCGCAGGGAAGCGATGACACAATCTCCCAGACCATGCTCCGGCAATTTTGTCACATAAGATACCTGATTTCCCCAACCGGCCAGTACTGCAGCCACATTGGCCTCTGCACCGCCGTAATGAATCTCCATTTCATCTGCCTGAATAAAGCGCTGATTGCCGGGGGGAGACAACCGCATCATGATTTCTCCCATAGTCACAACATTTGCCATCTTTCATTCCCTTTCTTCCGAATTCCCTTTCTTCCGGATTCCCTTTTCCATAGCTTCCGATTTTTCCGATTATGCATCTGCGGCTGCCATCAACCCTCGTTTTTTCGAAGGGAAGCCACAATAGCAGCGGCCTGGGCGGATTCCTTCTGTACCTGTTCCCAGTTTCCCGACTGCAGCAGCTGATTTCTCACCATAAAGGTTCCTCCGCATGCAGGAATGTAGGGGAGCTCCAGATATGCCTGAAGATTTTCCAGAGTCACTCCTCCCGTGGGCATAAACCGCATATCGGGAAAAGGTCCGTGAAATGCTTCCAGAGTTTTCCGTCCTCCATACTGGCCGGCAGGGAAGAATTTCACCAGTTCCAGCCCCAATTTCTTTGCTTTCATCACTTCTGTGGGGGTAACACATCCGGGCAGCACCGGAATTCCCTCTTCCAGACACCAGGATACGATTTCTTCATCCAATCCCGGACTGACTATGAAAGCAGCTCCGGCGTCTCTGGCACTGCGGGCCTGATCCAGTGTGAGCACCGTTCCGGCTCCCACCAACATCTCCGGCCGCACTTCTCTCATGGCGGCAATCACTTTTGCTGCACCATCTACCCGAAAGGTCACCTCAGCAGCCGGAAGTCCACCGTCTGCCAGCGCATGGGCCAGACAACCGGCATCCTTCGTATTTTCCAGGCAAACCACCGGAATCACTCCCACGTCTGCCAATTGTTTTTCGATATATAATTCCATTTGCCTCACCTCAAACAACGAAACATCCGTCTCCTGATTTTCTGCCTGAATCTCTTGTCTCCAATGCCATCAATCAGGGCTGCTTTCCGATATACGCCAGAATACCGCCGTCCACATACAGAATATGTCCGTTTACAAAATTGGAAGCGTCCGATGCCAGGAACACGGCCGGTCCCATCAGATCTTCCGGATCTCCCCATCGTTCTGCCGGTGTTTTGGAAAGAATGAATTTGTTGAAGGGATTTCCCTCTTCCCGAAGAGGTGCTGTCTGGGGCGTTGCAATATATCCCGGTCCGATTCCGTTGCACTGAATGTTATAAGCACCGTACTCGGAAGCAATGTTTTTGGTCAGCATCTTCAAACCGCCCTTGGCTGCCGCATACGCAGAAACCGTCTCTCTTCCCAGTTCACTCATCATGGAGCAGATATTGATAATCTTGCCGTGACCCTTCTGAATCATTCCGGGAATGACTGCCTTGGAAGCAATAAAGGCCGCAGTCAGATCAATGTCCACAACCTGGCGGAAATCTTCCGCAGACATTTCACACATAGGGATTCTCTTGATAATACCGGCATTATTTACCAGAATATCGATGGTTCCCATTTCCTTCTCTACCGTCTGAACCATATTTTTTACCTGCTCTTCATCGGTAACATCGCAGATAAAACCTCTTGCCTCAATTCCCTTTGCTGCATAGTCTGCCAGCGCCTGATCCATATGGGCCTGACTACGGCAGTTAAATACAATCTTTGCTCCGGCACTTGCCAGTGCTTCTGCAATCGCAAATCCAATACCATAAGCCGCACCGGTAACCAGTGCAATTTTCCCTTCCAGGGAGAAAGAATTCATATTATACATAGAGCTCGTCCCTTCCTATTCCGCAGTCTGATATCGTTTCTCCGATATCGCTCCTCTGATTAAGCCTCGTTCCTTCCATTCCTTATATCTATTCTATCGAATATCTGTCATGGCTACACCGTCCATGTCATCAAAGGCCTGATTTTCTCCGGCCATACCCCAGATAAAGGTGTAAGCCCTGGTTCCGCTTCCTGCGTGGATGGACCAGCTGGGAGAAAGGATGGCTTCTTGATTTCTCATTACCACATGGCGGGTTTCATTGGGTTCACCCATATAATGCATAACAAAGGCATCTTCCGGGAGATCAAAATACAGATATGCTTCCATACGGCGGTCATGGGTATGGCAAGGCATGGTATTCCATACACTGCCCGGTTTCAGACTGGTCATACCCATTACCAGCTGGCAGCTTTCTACCTGTCCCGGCAGAATGTATTTGCAGATCACACGATGGTTGGACTCCTCCAGAGAACCCAATTCCACCTGTACACAGTTCTCCGGCTTAATCAATACCGTAGGATAGCTCATGTGAGCCGGAACACTGTTCAGATAGAATTTAGCCGGATTTGCTGCATCTTCACTGGCAAATACAATGTCTTTGGAACCCATTCCAATATACATTCCGTCTTTGGATTCCAGTTCATATACGGTGCCATCAATGGTAATGGTTCCTTTTCCGCCAATGTTAATCACACCCAGCTCTCGGCGCTCGCAGAAATATGCTGCACGAAGTTCATCGCCTGCAGTTAAAGCCAGGGGATTCTCTGCCGGAGCTGCAGAACCAACAATCATTCTGTCAATATGGCTGTAAACCAGTTTGATTTCTCCGGGTACAAAAAGATTCTGAATCAGAAATTCCTCTCTCAGTCTGTCCGTTGTATAATGTTTTACATCTTTGGGAGATGCTGCTGTTCTCAGTTCCATAATGTTGCCTCCTGCTGATTTTAAAATAATAAATGCTGTTAACACATAATTATAATGTTTCGTCCGCCCTGCAGGTTCTTTTCACAGTCAAAAACCATCCGGACTTAATCTCATCATATCAGAAATCTTATTCTGTATCCTGTGTTATATCATCCAAAACCTTGCAGATTATGAACAATTCCGTTATACTTATTTTATCAAACTGTCACCAGATTCCTATGGACAGCTTCCATACCAAAGAAAGCTTCCATCATCCATGTATCATGCATACCGGAACTCTAGGCTTTATGATAAGGAGGAAAGACATGCAGGAATTCCATTCATGCAAAGCTGCCATCAATGATTGTCTTACACAGCACCGCTTTGCCATTGCCCATTTATACCAGGAAGAGAAAACCATGGAAATGCATATCCATGACAGCTATGAGATCTATTTTGCCATTTCCGGAGGAAAACAGTTTCTCATTGATAACCGTCTTTATGATATTGCCGTGGGAGATCTTTTTATCATTAATCAATATGAAAGTCATTATCTGACCAGCAGAGACTCGGAACCTCTGGAGAGAATTGTCATCTCCATTCATCCGGAATTCATGCAGAAGATTTCCACGCCCACCACAAATCTGGATGCCTGTTTTTCGGATCGTCCCAGAGATTTTCAGCATCGACTGTCCCTGACAAAGGAACAGCAGCAGAAATTCCTTTATCACATTAATCAGATTTTGTCTGCCGATGGTTTCGGCGCCGATGTACTGGAAACCAGTTATTTCACCGCCCTCATGGTATTTTTGAACAGTCTGGTCCAGGAACAGAGCCGTCCTCTGCCGACTTCCCATTCCCGATATAATCCACAGGTTCAGGAAGCCATCACATATATCAACAGTCACATATGTGAACCCATTTCCCTGGCGGATCTGGCGGATCAATTGTTTCTCAGTGAATCCTATCTATGCAGAATCTTCAAGGCAGCCACCGGCACCACCATCAGCAAATATATCATCGCCCGGCGGATTTCCATGGCAAAGGCTCTGCTTGCCTCCGGCCACAGCGTCAGTGAAAGTCAGGAACTCTGCGGTTTTGGTGATTACAGCAATTTTCTCAAAGCTTTCACCAAAGCGGTGGGAATTTCCCCGAAAAAATATGCCCAGCTGAGTCAGTAAGCTCAGCTGGGCTTTTTCCTGTTTATTTTCCTGTTTATTTTCCTGTTTATTTTCCTGTTTATTTTCCTGTTTATTTTCCTGTTTATTTTCCTGTCTCTTCGTCCTGAAAGAAGGCGGCACTAAACCACAGTACCATATTATAATCCTCCAAAAATGCCATTCCTGCCTGTTCCGCCAGAGCTGTTACCAGAATGCCGTAGCTTTCTACGCAGGGATACATCTGTTCCGGATGACGGCAAGGTCCGTTGGGGTAAGTGCACTCCTTACAGATACTGCAGGATTCTGTGGACAAGACAAGACAGTCTCCGAAAAGCTCTTTCAGAACCTGCTCCACCTGACGGCTGATTTCTTCATGGCCCTTACGGGTTGCCAGAGTTTCCTCCAGATTTGTAATGTCAGACACCTCCGCCATGGTGGTAAAAATCAAAACCTTATTGAACTTCATACAGCGATCCCGACATTCCTCCACCGTTCCCACCGCAGGCGGGCAGGCCCAGGAAGTTCCGTAGCGAGGGCACTGTTCCCGACAAATGGTCCGAACCCGATCCAAAAACTCCACCTGATCGGACCGAAGAAATCCATATTCCACCAGCGGAAATTCTGCCAGTCTCCTTTCCAATTCCGTTCTCTTACTCATTAGCTTCCTTCTTTCCTTCTTCCAAACTTTCTCTCATGTACGGCGCTGTCACGGAAGTCTCCGATTTCAGCATCTCCGCCGGCGTTCCGGCAAAAAGAAGCTGTCCTCCCTGGATTCCGCCGCCGGGTCCCAGTTCAATGACGTAATCCGCATCCTTCATCACATCCAGACTATGCTCAATCAAAAACAGAGAATTTCCTGCATCCACCATCCGATTAAACAGAATCATCAGCTTACGGATATCATCCAGATGAAGACCATTGGTGGGTTCATCGATGATAAAAATGGATCCGGAACGATGGAGCTCACTGGCCAGCTTCACCCGCTGCAGTTCACCACCGGACAGGGTAGTCATGGATTGATTGAGATGAAGATACCCCAGTCCCACCTGCTCCATGGATTGAAGTCTTGGAATAAAATCCTGGTCTGCAAAAAATTCCAGAGCTTCCTCCACCGTCATGTCCATCACCTGAGCAATATTTTTCCCTTTATACAAATACTTCAGAACCTCTTCCCGGTATCGGCTGCCGCCGCAGACTTCGCAAACCGTCTCAATGGATTCCATGAAAGCCATCTCCGATACAATAATACCCTTACCGCCGCAGGCAGGACAGCCGCCTTTGGAATTGAAGGAAAAAAGCTGATTGCTCACATGATTGGCTCTGGCAAATAAATTTCGGATATCATCCGATATATCCAGGTAGGTGGCCGGTGTGGACCGCATATTAATACCAATATCCTTTTGACGAATGGAAATAATCTCCCGATCACAATTTTTCATAAAATACTCCATCAAGGAGCTCTTTCCGGAGCCTGCCACTCCGGCGATGACGGTAAGCACACCCATGGGAAAATCCAGATTCAGATTTTTCAGATTATGCAGACTGGCATTCCGCACCGGATAAAACTCCGTGGGCTTCCGAACCTTTTCCTTCAGCCCTGATCTGGCACGAAGCATCTGTCCGGTAATTGTGGAAGAAGCTACCAGCCCCGGATAATGTCCCGTATACATGATTTCTCCGCCCCGGCTTCCTGCCTGGGGACCCATATCCACCAAATAATCCGCCATGGCAATAATTTCCCGATGATGTTCCACGATCAGGATCGTATTTCCATGATCTCTCAGGCGGTACAGGGAACGTTTCAGTCGTTCAATATCCCTGGGATGAAGTCCTACACTGGGTTCATCCAGCACATACACCATATCAGTCAGGGACGAATTAATATATTTAGCAATTTTAATTCGCTGGGCTTCACCGCCGGACAGGGTATTCGTTCCCCTGCTCAGGGAAAGATATCCCAGCCCAATCTCCTCCAGGGCAGTCAGACGCTTCAACAGCTCCCGTCGAATATCCACTGCCAGCGGATTATCTATGGATCGGATAAACTCAATGGCTTCCGGAATCGGCATGTCCGCCACTTCTGTAATATTCTTTCCATTGATGCGGCAGCTTCGTACCCGATCATTCACCCGGGTTCCATGACATTCCGGACATTCAAAGGTGGATACCATGGTATCCAGCACTTTCTGCTGCCGTTTTCCTTCCTTAGTGGTAATAATGCTTCGGTACATTCTCGGATAAATTCCCTCAAACTTTGCCGATTTTGGCCAGTTGGCGGGAGGGTTTTTCAATCGAATCTGGGGAGAATAGAGAAAGAGATTCATCTCCTCCTCGGAATAATCCCGGATTTTTTTATTGAGATCAAATAAACCACTGTAAGCATATCGTTTCCAGCGCCATGCGCCCGTCGTAAAGGTGGGAAAATGAATCACATCTTCATCATTGAGACACTTATCGAAATCCACCAATTTGTGAATATCCAGGTCCGTAACGGTTCCGATTCCGTCACAGCGCTCACATTTTCCCGCCGGATGGTTAAAAGAAAAACTGTCCGAATATCCGATAAAAGGAGCACCCACTCTGGAAAAGAGAAGACGAAGAAGAGAATAGATATCCGTATAGGTTCCCACCGTAGAACGACTGTTTCCTGCCGGTTTTTTCTGATCAATGACAATAGTAACCGGAAGGTTCTCGATTCGCTCCACCTGGGGACGTCCATATTTGGGAAGATACTGCTGAACAAAACTGGGAAAAGTTTCATTCAATTCACGCCGGGACTCAGCGGCAATGGTATCCAGACAAAGGGAAGATTTTCCCGAACCGGATACCCCGGTAAATACCACGATTTTTCCCTTGGGGATATCCAGCGACACATTTTTCAGATTGTTCTGGTTCAGTCCCCGAATGACAATGTTTTCTCCGCCAAGCATGGAAGTGCCTCCTTTTTGTATCCTTCCTCGGTTGCGCAGGTTTCCCGACCATGTTTCCAACGCGTATGACCGGCATCTGCCTTTCGGAAAGGGTTTTTCGGGAGCATTATAGCATCT
>JAQXIM010000058.1 GCA_029007785.1 Clostridiales bacterium
TGGTACCGGGAATATTTCCAGTAAACATCGCTGCTACATCACCCTGCTCGCCTGCCTTTAACATTGCCATCGGTGTTGCACTGGCAACAGCGTCAGAATGCGGCATGCTGAAGGTTGTCATCTTTCCTGCAAAGGAAATCAACAGGAAGCATCTGGCTGCCAGTGCCGGGTTCATGAAGTTCTGTCCCAGACCGCCGTACAGCTGTTTTACAACCAGAATAGCAAAAACACCGCCAAGAATCGGTACCCAGAAAGGTACAGTAGAAGGCAGATTCAAGCCAAGCAGCAAACCGGTAAGAACTGCACTCAAATCACCAATGGTCTGAGTTTTTTTCATACATTTGTTCCAAATATACTCTGTAGCCACACAGGCAGCAATACAAAGCGCAACCAAAAGACCCGCATAGGCACCAAAACGAATGATGCCCCAGCAGGTTGCGGGAATCAGTGCAATGATGACATCCCGCATCAAAATCTGCGTTGTATCCTTTGCCACTGCATGAGGGCTGGTAGATACATGATATAATTTACTCACTGATGTCTCCTCCTACTTTTTCTCTTCTGCAGCCTTCTTAGCTGCCTCAGCTTCCTGCTTTGCCTTTGCAGCGGCAGCAGCGGCTCTTCTCTTTGCACCAACTGCCTGTCTTGTCTGCTTAAATGCCTGAGTCAGACGAATCTTTGCAGGACATCCGTAAGTGCAGGCACCGCACTCGAAGCATTCCATACCGTTCAGCTTTTCAAAACCGTCTAAATCTCCGTGGGTTGAACAGATATACAGTTTCTGAGGAACAAGACGGCTGGGACATGCAGCAACACAACGGCCGCAGCGGATACAAGGAGAAGAAGGATACTTGGAAACCATATCCTCTTTCATAAACAGCAGAGCGGAAGAAATCTTCGTTACGGGTACATCCATGCTAACCAGGGCCTGACCCATCATAGGACCGCCGGAAATCACCTTTTCAGGCTCGCAAGTCAAACCGCCGGCATATTCTACCAATTCACTGTACAGAGTACCCGTTTTTACATTCAGGTTTCTGGGAGTTTTTACACAATCACCGGTTACCGTTACGATACGGCGCATCAAAGGTGTAGACTCACAGACTGCCATATAAATGGCAATAACCGTATCACAGTTGTCTACGATACATCCTGCATCGGCAGGAAGCATGGAAGAATTAATCTTTCTTCCTGTAACAGCGTAAATCAACTGACGCTCAGAACCCTGAGGATATTTGGTCTTCAGAGGCATAACGGAAATCTTTTCTTCGTCCTTTACCTTTTCCTGGAGAAGCTTGATCGCATCCGGTTTATTATCCTCAATCGCAATCACACCCTGCGCATTCGGGAACATGCTGACAGCAACCTTCAGTCCGGTAATCAGTTTATCCGGTTCTTCCAGCATCATACGATAGTCCGAAGTCAGATAAGGTTCACACTCTGCACAGTTAGCAATGATATAATCGATCTTGTTATCATCCTTCGGTGCCATCTTTACATGGGTGGGGAATCCGGCTCCGCCCATGCCGACTACACCGCCATCCTTGATGGCCTGACGAATTTCTTCCTTCGTCATCTTTGTATAATCACGTTTCTCACCTACTCCAGGTGCCGGTGTATACTGTCCATCATTTTCTATAATAATAGACTGTGCCATTCCACTGTTGGGAATGCGATGCTGTTCGATTGCCTTTACTGTTCCCGATACAGAACAGCAGATATGTGCGGAAATGAATCCTCCCGCTTCAGCAATCCGCTGGCCCATTAAAACCTTATCGCCAACATTTACGATAGGCTTTGCCGGAGCACCTAAGTGCTGTCCTGCCATCGGATATACCAAATCCCCTTTAGGCAGTACAGTCAAGGTCGGCAGATCCTTCGATAAACTTTTCCCATCAAAAGGATGTACGCCGCCTTCAAAAGTTCCGGTTCCAGTACTCATTTTCTACCCCTTTCTTGCGCCGGCATATCCCTTCACCTACAGAACCTGCCATTGGCAGCTTCTTCCGGATACATAGCAGCTCAGGTACGCAGCAGAACACTGTCTGTGTACGCTGGCAGGAAAACCGGGCTTCCTTATTGTAATGCAATGCTTCCGATACGTCTCATATCTTGAGCATATCTTCATCTTTATAATCATAATACATTCCCCTTATATGTTCAAGCTTTGTCTGAAATTTGACAAATTTTACTTATATCTGTTATGTTTTTCACGTATTTATATATTTATTTTGTTTTATGTTATTTACTTTTAGTTGTTTTATTTGAATTATCTTTCAATTTTCTTTTTGACTCTCCGTTTGAGTAATTCCTTTCCCCATATTGATGACAGTTTCTTCTATGCAAATCAAATACAGGAATACGCTGCGCTGAAAATCAACACTGCAGTCATCATCCATTCAAATCTGAAATCGTCCAAAAACAAAATGATAGGGCAAAAACAGAGAATGATTTTTCCTGTTTCGCCCTATCACAGGGTTATTTTGTTTATTGAGATTCTTATTTGTAAATTTTACTCCTGAATGTTCTTTTCACCTTTTTGGTTTGTCTTTTATCCTTCAATCCAGGTACCGATTTCGCCATCCAGAGCCTGACCGGCTTTTTCCAAGGATGTGATGACAGCCCGTCTTCCCGGAGCCGATTCTGCAAACTCAATGGCGGCCTGAATTTTCGGTTCCATACTTCCGGCAGCAAAGTGTCCTTCTTCTTTATATTTTTTTGCCTGCTCGCAGGTAATATGATGAAGATCTTCCTGATCAGGAGTTCCGAAACGAATTGCCGCATAATCTACCTGGGTTAAAATCATAAGCATATCAGCTCCAATAGACCTAGCAGTCAGACTGGCAGCCAGGTCTTTATCAATGACAGCCGCAATTCCCCGGAAGCTTCCTTCCTTTTCCCGTACCACAGGAATTCCTCCGCCTCCGCAAAGAATAACAATGGTCGAATCCCAAAGTCTTCTTAAAGTTTCAAACTCAACGATTTCCCTGGGACGAGGTGAGGGGACCACTCTGCGATACCCCCGTCCTGCATCTTCTTTCATGATATATCCCCGTTCCTGCTCCAACCGTTCAGCCTCTTCTCTGGAACAAAAACTCCCAATTGGCTTTACAGGATTCTGAAAAGCAGGATCTGTTTTATCGACTACCACCTGGGTAATCAGGGATACCACGGGAATTCTCTCCAGCTTTTTCTCAGCCAGCGCTTCTTTCATAGCCTGCTGAATATGGTACCCAATATATCCCTGGCTCATGGCTCCGCATACATCAAAAGGCATAACCGGTACCTGATCTGCTGCCGCCTCCGACGCAAGAGCAATCCTTCCAATTTGCGGTCCGTTTCCATGGACGATGGCAATTTCATGACCGGCTGCACTGATCTCTGCCAAATGGTCTGCTGCTTTCCGAATCGTTTTCCACTGATTTTCTGCTGTAGGTTTTTCTCCGTTTTCTTCCAACGCATTGCCGCCAAGAGCCACTACAATTTTATGATGTCTCACCAATGTTCCTCCCACCTCACTGCTTATTTGTTTCCATCGTAATACGGATCGAAGTTCTGTCTCTTCTTCTTCCAATACAATGGATACCATCTGATTCTTTCACAGTATTCCACCACAGCAGTTTTCTTATACATGGAATTCCATTGACTATGACTGATTCTTAATATCCCAGATCTTCCTCCACCAGAATGACCTGAATTCTTCCTTTTACTTTGGAATAACGGGTAGTCAAAAACTGACAGCAAATCGTATCCGGAGTCACGCAGTCCCCACAGCATCCGTTTTTATGACACGGAGTATTGATGGAAAACCGCATGGCATTTATGGGAGCTGCCTCATTTCTTGCCCGGAGCATGGCTGCCTCTTCATTTTTTACCACTTTATTCATTCCGACAATCAGTAAAACATGGGTCGGCCCAAAACAGAATGCAGCCAGACGGTTGGCATTTCCGTCAATATTGACAAGAATTCCATCTTCCGTCACTGCATTGGTGCTGCCCAAAAAATAATCACAGAGCAGTACCTGTCTCATAATTTCATGTGCTTCTTCCGGGCTTTTTGCTGTCTCCCGGTCAACTGCCCGGTAATTCCCATGACGGATGGCGTCCTTCAGTCCGATTTCCTGAATGCTGGCAGAACCGCCCCAGCCAACAGAACTTCCCTCAGGAATAAGAGAAAGTGCCTTTTCTAAAGCCGCTTCTTTTGTCTTCACATACCATGCCTCCATATTACGATTCTGAAGGCCTTTCACTACACGCTGTCCCTGCAGTTCTTTTCTCATCTCCAATGGTGTCATTTCCGTCTTCTCCTTTCTATTCATTAACGGCAGCTTTCTGATTTCTCAGCCATTCCATAATCCTGTCATAGTTTTCTGCCCGATGAGGAAAGCAGCAATTACTGCAGTCTTTCACCAGTCCGGAAGAAGTCTCAATATAGTAAGGGTTTCCCGGACACTCCTTTCTGGTATAAAAGGGGCAGAAACAAAACAGACAATTAAGTTCTTCTATTCCCTTATGACAGGGATAGTATTTGCAGTCTTTATTGGCAAAAAATCGATATGAGTTTTCCATTTTTTCTCCTTCCTCTGCTTGCAAGAATCACACTGAAATCGGATTGTCTCCCTTTGACATTTTATGAGGAACCTGGTCATACCCTGTCCCGGAATTATCATTACAGCACAAGAAGTGTTTCTCTCTGGTACCGTTCCAGTTCCTCCGCCAAATCCCGGTATTGCGGCAGCTGTAATTCCCTGTCTTCTTCCAGAATCTGATTGGCTGCTTCCGCCGCACTCTGCAGAATTCCGGCATCCGCATAGATATCTCCCAGAGCAAACTCCAGATTTCCACTCTGACGAACACCAAAAAGATCTCCCGGACCGCGATATTTCAGATCTTCGGAAGCAATCCGGAATCCGTCGTTTGTTTCATTTAAAATCTTCAGTCTTTTGCTTTTCGCTGATTCATCGGAGTGATCCACAAATATACAGTACGACTGGTGTTCTCCGCGTCCCACACGACCGCGAAGCTGATGAAGCTGGGCCAATCCGAATCGTTCTGCATTTTCCACCATCATAACCGTGGCATTTGGCACATTTACCCCCACCTCC
>JAQXIM010000059.1 GCA_029007785.1 Clostridiales bacterium
GTGACTTTTTCGTATCAGTCTTCGGTTGGGATGTCATCATACTGGCGCACATACTCACATTCTGTATTATCGTACTGGATTATCTGATCATCAGAAGGATAAACCATCCCCAATTCCTTCGTTGCTGCTTCATATATGTAATCAAGGTCTGTGTAAATCTTAAGACTCTCTTCGTCTGCATTATTCTGAATTTTAATTTCAGACAATTTAGACTGATACGTCTGGATCTGATGCTTGTGATTCGTAATACTGGACTGCAGCTGAAGATACTGATAACAGATCACCACGGTGGCCAGAGTTGCCACCAAAAGAACCAGCACAAAGGGCATGGTAATATGACGAGCTTTTTACCGATTTCGCTTAAAACTCCGGCTGATCTGCTCCTTATGATTCACCGGATAACCTGTTCGATGTTCTTCACGACGGACAGCCGTACCATCCACATATATATGCTGCGGCTGCTCCTGATATCCACTTTGCTTTCTTTCTGCCATGGGCTACTCCTCCTGACTACGCTCAAAAACTCTTAACTTCGCACTCTTTGCCCGGCTGTTTTCTATCATCTCTTCTTCTGTGGGAAGAATCGGCTTACGGGTTACAACATGCCCCTTGCTTTTCTTTCCGCACATACATACTGGAAACCGTTTCGGACAAGTACAGGGATCCTCCGCTGTCCGAAATTTATTCTTAATAATCCGATCTTCCAGACTATGAAATGTGATCACACAAAGTCTGCCGCCCGGTACAAGACAGTCAATCATGTCGTCAATTACCTCTTCAATGGTGGTCAGCTCCTTGTTAAGCTCTATACGAATAGCCTGGAATGTTCTCTTGGCCGGATGTCCGCCTGTTTTCTGCATCTTCATAGGAATGGATGCCTGAATCAGTTTGACCAATTCTCCCGTTGTTTCGATGGGTTTGACCTTTCTGGCTTCTACGATATGCTTTGCGATATTTCTGGCGAATCGGTCTTCTCCATAATCACGGATAATCCGGGTCAATTCTTCTTCCGAATAGGTATTGACAATATCTCCGGCTGTCCAGGTTTCTTCCTGATCCATACGCATATCCAAAGGAGCATCTGCCATATAAGAAAAGCCCCTCTCTGCTGTATCCAGCTGATACGAAGACACACCAAGATCCAGAAGAATACCATCCACTTTTCGTATTCCCAAATCATTGAGAACCCGTCGGATTTCTCCATAATTAGATTTCACAATCGTAACACGGTCGGCAAAAGGAGCTAATCGAGCCGATGCAGCCCGGATGGCCTCTTCATCCCGGTCAATGCCAATCAGTCTTCCTCCTTCACTCAGTTTCTCTGCGATATGATAGGAATGACCGCCGCCTCCCAGGGTACCGTCTACATAAATTCCGTCCGCTTTGATCGCCAGATTCTCGATGGACGGCTCCAACAATACAGATACATGTTTAAATTCTGTCATCAAATTCCCAGCCCTTCCATCTGTTCTGCAATATCTTCCATGTCATCATAAGTGGAGTTTTCTTCCCAGCGGAGTCGATCCCATATTTCGATACGGTCTCCCACACCGGCCAGAATTACATCCTTGTCCAGACCAGCTGCGGCTCTCAGTTTGGCCGGAAGTAAAATTCTTCCCTGCTTGTCCACTTCACAGAGAACGGCACCGGCAAGAAAGAAGCGGCTGAATTTTCTGGCTTTGGCACTGGTAAGAGGAAGCTGATTCAGCTTTTCTTCAAAGAGTTTCCAATCATCATTGGTGTATACAAAAAGGCATCCATCCAATCCCTGTGTCACAACAAAGGTATCACCCAGCTGCTCACGAAATTTAGCAGGAATGATCAATCTTCCTTTGGCATCAATATTATGATTGTATTCCCCCATGAACATGAAAACTCACCTCCCGCCTTTCTGGATTCTTCAGAACTACTTTCATAAGCAGGATTGCATCCAGAACCTTGCCAAATTCGCCACTTTGTGACACAACCCCCCACTTCGTTTCACTAAATCTATTCTACGCAATATTTTTCCAAATATCAAGCTTATTTTGGACATTTCCAAAGCGGTTTATTTATACCAGTTTTTATCATTTTCAAAATCTATTCTTGTTTATATTGAACGTTCTGATCTTGATTATTGGGATTAGTAAAAAAGTGGGAGATCATCCCATTTTTTTCAAGAAAAAGTGGTTTCTTTCCCCATTTTTTGTCGCAAAAACAAAAAGAAAAGCTATTTCATCGGCCGAAACCAATAAAATAGCTTTACAACTTCATAAATTTTTCTGACTTTTCCAGTTATTCCGAAGACATCCCGATCAGGATTCTCACGAATTCTAATTTTCCGGTGATATATTTGCAGAGTTCTTCTTAAGCCGTGTTCGTTTCCAGATTACGAATAACAGTGTGACTGTTACCAATAAAACAGAAAGCAGCTGGGATACGGCAAGATCCGTTCCGAAAAACTTCAGCTGATCCGTTCGCAGACTTTCAATCCAGAATCTTCCGCAGCCGTAGCCGATCAGATATCCGCAGAACACTTCACCATTCCATTTTGCATGTTTGCGGAACCAAAGCAAAAACAGAAGAAGTGCCAGATTCCAGAGTCCTTCATACAAGAAAGTGGGATGAACCTGAATATAATTGATTCCGTTTACTTCCACCATGTGTTCTGCCAGTTCCTGGCTGATCATGTATGGCTGAACCAGATCCACATTCAGCCGCATGGCAAAGATGTTATCACAATAACCTCCGAAGGCCTCGCAGTTAAAAAAGTTTCCCCACCGGCCAATGATCTGTCCCAGAACAAGTCCGCAGCAGGCCGTATCTACCAGGGTTCCAAAGGAAACCTTTTTTATTTTCGAATATACATAAACCGTAATCACTGAAGCAATAATTCCGCCGTAAATGGCCAGGCCGCCTGCTCTCAGATTAAAAATCTGAAGCAAATTGTCTTTATAGCTGTCCCACTCAAAGATGACATAATAAATTCTTGCACCGATGATTCCAAAAATAACAGCAAAAATGGTCAAATCCGTGTACATGTCCGGATCCTGTCCGCTCTTTTTTGCCACATAACAAGCCATGGCCAGTCCCGCCAGTACGGCAAGTCCAATCATAATTCCATAAAAGGCAATTTCAAAACCACCTATGGTAATTCCTTTCTGATGGTTTGTAATCTCAATCCCCAGATTGACAAACCAGATATCCACTTGCTTCATAATAATCTCCATTCCGCCGCCTCTGATCAGCGGCACAGTTCCTCCTGCTTTCCTGTTTGACAAATCCGCTCATTTTTCTGTAAAAATGGCTGTTTCTCATGTTTGGCGGAACCCATAGATATAAAAACACATACAAGCGTGTATTTTTATGTCCATTTGTCCCTTGGCTCATCATACTATTGATCTTACAAAATTGCAACTCTTATGACTCTGCATAAAAGATATCCAGACATTTTTTTCGGAGCAAAACATAAAAAAGGGTTGGTATGCGAGTCTTTCCTTATTCCTTATCTTTTCCGACATAACGAATGAAACCATTATTTCTCAGTATCTGCATATATTTTACCAACCGATCATACAGAGGCTCCGCCTCCTGACCAAATTCTGCCTTTACCAGCAATGCAATATCTCCCACGGTCCGTTTTCCATCTATGAGAGGGAAAATAAAACTGCCCATCCGATCCAGATCAATATGACTTACCTGGGGACGATGGAAAAATTTTTGAGCGATCCATGCATAAACTCCACGATGAACCATATGAATGGTAACCACTCCATTCCCCCCCACATCCCACCGGTTTTTTTCGGAAATCGCCGGAATATAATCTAAATAGTTTTCCTTCTTTTTTGCCATCATGTGCCTCCTGTAAAAACTGGGCTATATACCATGAAGTATATAGCCCAGTTTGTCATTTTACAATCATTTACAATGGATAACCATCGATTTTCTTTCATTTATCCGTTTTTGGCAGCTTTCTTTCCCTTGTTGCAGAAGAAAACAATGGATGCCAGCAAAGCAGCAAAGAATACCAGCCCGCCGATATTGCCCAGACTAATGAAATCAGATATATTCGTGGTGATACCGAGAACTGCAAACACAGCCAGCAGAATACCCACCACACCTTCACCGGCAATCATACCTGAAGTATATAGGATACCGGACTGGATACTGTCGTTCTTTTCTTTTTCGGATGCATATTTGCGCTTTTCTGCAAAAAGGCGAACCAGACCACCCAGCATGATGGCTGCATTCAAATGAATCGGCAGATAGATACCGATGGCAACAGGCAGAACGGGCAGACCCAGAATCTCCATAGCCACGGCAATAAATACTCCGATAAACACCAGGGCCCAGGGCATTTCTCCTCCCATAACACCCTCGATAACCATTTTCATCATCATGGCCTGGGGTGCTCCCAGTTCCTCAGAGCCAAAGCCCCAGGCAGCATTCAGCAGATACAGAATGGCACCGATGGCAATGGCAGAGACAACAGCGCCAATCAGCTCACCGTACTGCTGCTTTCTGGGAGTGGCACCAAGAAGGAAACCGGTTTTCAGATCCTGAGA
>JAQXIM010000060.1 GCA_029007785.1 Clostridiales bacterium
TTTGAACACAGCTTATTAAAGAATACGAAATTCTCATTAGTTCCTACAAACTCAATTGTAATTTGCGATCCGCGATATGATTCTGAGAGGATATCTAAAAGCAGCTCCCCATCATCTTCCAAACAAAATCTCTTGCAAAAATGCTCATCGATTTCATCTGCAGCCTTACCTTCTATTTTCTCTTCAAACCCTTTGCTGTTAATAATTGACAGGTTTACCTTACATAGATAAGGGTTATAATACATTCTTATTCTCGTAGCCATTTTATCAACCTTTCTATTTTTTACAGTTATTCGTTGGATATATCATTTCCTGTTTCATTATCACAGATTTTGCGAAAGAATCGAAACTTGTTCTCCCTGACTCCTCAGCCACATATCCACGCCCTTCCCAAACACCTCCGCCTCAATAAACCACCCTTCCTCATCCTGCCCGGTAATGACCGCTGTTGGCAGGCGGTCGAGAACAGCTTCAATAGACGGGCCGGTATATTTGAACCGGATTTGGTTCAGCTTTCCGCCGAACATGAACTGAATCCGTTTTCGGAATTCTCCCTCCTGGAACCTGGTGGCGTAGGCGGGGGTAAATACCTCGTCCGTTACCTTGAAACGTTGGATGCGGTCAATGCGGTAGATGGTGGGGAAAAGATCATCTGGGTTTTCAAAATGCGCTTTCCTGTCAATGTCCCGCAGGAATCCAACCAAATAGAAGTAGTATTCCGAAAACATCAATCCAACCGGTTCCAGTGTCCGAACGGACAGCTTCCCATTCAGACCTCTGTATTCCATTTCCATCACATGATGCTGCCCAATGGCTTGTCCGATCTCCCACAGTCCGGGAAGAATGTTCCGACCATGCTGCGGCGGGATGTAATGATGGCGCTCATTGGCAATCAGTTTTGATACCGCCTTTTTGCTTTCCGACGGCACACAGCAATCAAGGAGCTTATCCAGAATCGGTATCATTTCTTCCCGATTCATAGAGCGGCTTTCCAGCAGAATCTTGCAGACTGCCAAAATTTCGCTGTTTGTCAGTGTTTTCTGCTTCTGATCTTTCAGGAAGTACCCTTTTCCGTTTCTGTCGTAGAGAATCTCCTGGGATAAACCCTGCTCGGTGATAAAACAGCGGAGTGAACCAATATCACGCTGAATACTTCTCTCTGTGACGCCAAATTCCTGCGCCAGTCCCTGCTTGCTGAGGATTTCTCCATTAACCAGTCTGGAATAAATCTGCAAAAGCCGGTCGGATTTGAAGGCTGCGATGTTTTCCATGGTGCATCTCCCTGCTGTCATGTGCTGCCAGGTATATGATACTATCTGACAGATATAATACTATAACGAATAATTCATGTCAATCATTGTCGCGATTCCTTATCATATATGTACAATGGAGGATTCGCTTATGAAAAGGATTTATCAGGAACAATACCGTCAAATTGGGCTCAAGATTGCCTATTACCGAAGACTGCGCTGCATGACGCAGGAAGAACTGGCAGAGCAGGTTGAACTGACTCCGGCCTTTATCGGGCATCTGGAAGCCCCGAATATTACAAAAGCACTTTCCCTGGATACGCTGTTTGATATTGCTGCCGCTTTGGATGTTCCCGCATATAAGTTTCTGGTTTTCGAAGAGGATTGATATTTTTACTATAGCATATTTCATGGACATTCGCTGTCACAATCGCAAAAAAACAGCTTGATTCATTCATTTTCTACAGAATAGCTAAATTACACCTTGTATTTTCTATCACCTTCAAGCTGAAGCATCTGCCGATTGCCCCGTGTATTGGATTGCATTCGGCCATGATTCATAATGAACAACCGGGGCAGATCATTCTGCCCCGGTCATTTACCTTCTGCTGGGATTTGCACTGTCCAGAACGTATGACTTGATAGACTCCTTCGGAATCCGCCACACTCTTCCATTCTTGTATGCCTTGAGCTTGCCAGTATTTAGCAGCTCGTACAATGCGTTGTAGCCGACTCTGAGTGCTTCCGCCGCCTCCTCCGCAGTCAGTATATCAGCATATCCCTCAAACACTTAATCCTCCTCCTGGCTCGCCATGGCATAGCAGCAGCGTGGGCATAATGAACGATCCAGCTGGCAGTTTGCGCATAAGCAAGCAGGGGGCTTGGGAGGGGATTTCCTTCGCAGCGGCTGGGTCTTCCGATTGTATAAATCCAGCTTTTCGATCATCTGG
>JAQXIM010000061.1 GCA_029007785.1 Clostridiales bacterium
AAAAAGGCTTCCACATCTTTCGGGTCTATCTTTTTCGCATTCCCGCCTCTGGGATTTCTGGTGAAAAACTGAAATGTATTCGCTTCTATTTTTAACGCTTCCCGTCCCATGGCACGATACCCCTTGGACGAAGATAGATGACAGCCAATGGTTAACACAATCAACATTCCTCCTCTGTATTAAGATTGCAGACAGCTTCCTACATTAATTCCAGGTCAAACAAAGAAATCTGGTTTGTCTTGGGAAGGTTTCCGAAAAGTCCCAGCTGGTCCATGGTCTCCGCTACAGTTTTACTGGTTTTTGTTCTCTGACAAAAATCTTCCACGGAAAGGAATTTTCCTTTTTTTGCCTCCTGAAACGCTGCTTCCGCAGCCTTTTCACCCATACCATCAATACTGCACAAAGAAGGCATGATTTTTCCATCATAAATCTGAAAATCCTTTGCTCCGCAGCGATAAAGGTCAATGGGCATAAATTCATAGCCTCTGGCATACATTTCCTGAACAATACGCATATCACGGAAAGTAGCCTTCTCTTTTTCTGTCAGGTTATCCTGATTTCGACGGTAGGTCTCCAGATGCTGTTCCAGAATTTCCGGTCCCTGGCACATCATTTCATAGTTAAAACCGGTGGCTCGAATACCAAAAAAGGCGGCATAGTATGCCAAAGGATAAAAAACCTTGCAATAGGCGATACGCCATGCCATCATAACGTAGGCAGCCGCATGGGCTTTCGGGAACATGTATTTGATCTTCTGACAGGATTCTATGTACCAATCCGGCACATTGGCCGCTTTCATGGCTTCAATCCATTCCGGCGTCAGGCCTTTTCCTTTTCGAACTTTCTCCATAATATTAAAGGAAAGGCTTTTATCCATTCCCATGCTGATGAGATAAATCATAATATCGTCTCGAGTACAGATGGCTGTCTGAATGGTGGCTTTTCCTTCCAGAATCAGAGTCTGCGCATTGCCCAGCCATACGTCGGTTCCGTGAGCCAGACCAGCGATACGAACCAGATCAGAAAAACAAGTAGGTTTCGCATCAATAAGCATCTGCATAGCAAAGTCTGTTCCAAATTCCGGCACGCCCAACGCTCCCAGCCTGGTTCCTCCAATATCTTCCGGGGTAATTCCCAATGCCGTGGTGTTCTGGAACAGGGACATCACCTCCGGACTATCCAGCGGAAAACTCTTGGCATCCAGTCCCGTCAAATCTTCCAGGCGGCGAATCATGGTAGGATCGTCGTGTCCCAGAATATCAAGCTTCAGCAGATTATGGTCAATGGAATGGTAATCGAAATGGGTGGTTACCGTTTTTGTGGTCATATCGTTGGCAGGATGCTGAATTGGAGTGAAGGAGTAAATGTTTTCTCCATGGGGCATAACAATAATGCCGCCGGGATGCTGGCCGGTGGAGCGCCGGACACCTACACAGCCCTCTGCAATTCGTTCGATTTCACACCGACGCTTTACCTGATTTTTTTCTTCAAAGTATTTCAGCACAAAACCATAAGCCGTCTTATCTGCCAGAGTACCAATGGTGCCAGCCCGGAAAGTATGGCCTTTTCCGAAAATGACTTCCGTAAAAGCATGGGCGTGGCTCTGATATTCACCGGAGAAATTCAGATCGATATCCGGTTCCTTATCTCCTTTGAATCCAAGAAAGGTTTCGAAGGGAATATCAAATCCGTCCTTTTTCATCAATGTGCCGCATCTGGGACACGTACGATCCGGCATATCACAGCCGGCGCCGCCGCCGAATTGCTTCACTTCCGGAGAATCGAAATCACTGTATTTGCAGTGGGGACAAACATAATGAGGACTCAGAGGATTAACTTCCGTAATTCCGGACATGGTTGCTACAAAAGAAGAACCAACGGAGCCTCGGGAACCAACCAGATATCCATCATCATTGGATTTCCATACCAGCTTCTGGGCAATAATATACATTACTGCAAATCCATTCGATATAATAGAATGGAGCTCATGCTCCAGCCGTTCTTCTACAATGGCCGGAAGCGGATCTCCATAAATGCTGTGGGCTTTATCGTAACACATCTGCCTCAGATCCCGGTCGGAACCCTCGATGACCGGCGGACACTTGTCGGGACGCACGGGCTTGATGGGCTCACAGCAATCGGCAATCTTATTTGGATTGGTCACCACCACCTCCACAGCCTTCTCTTTTCCCAGATAATCAAACTCCTCCAACATTTCCTCCGTCGTATGAAGATACAATGGAGGCTGACTGTCCGCATCGGAAAATCCCTGTCCCTTCATGAGAATTCGTCGGTAAATTTCATCTTCCGGATCCAGAAAATGGACATCACAGGTGGCAACAACAGGCTTCCCAAACTGTTCTCCCAAATCCACAATTTTTCGATTGAAATTCCGCAGATCTTCTTCTCCGGAAAGTCCGTATTTGGGATCACGGAGCATGAATGCATTGTTTCCAATGGGCTGAATCTCAAGATAGTCATAGAAATTCACCAGCCGGGCAATTTCTTCATCGGACTCATGATTTACAATGGCCCGGAACAGCTCTCCTGCTTCACAGGCAGAACCGATAATCAGCCCTTCCCTGCATTCCTGGAGAAGGCTCTTGGGAATCCGAGGCCGTTTATAAAAATATTTCAAATGAGACTCGGAAACCAGACGATAAAGATTTACCCTTCCGATTTCATTTTTTGCCAGAATAATGACATGACGGGCCCTTTCCTTTTTCAGAACCTCCATGTCCGATTCTCCCTTGGTGTCATCCACCAGATATCCTTCACAGCCATAAATGATTTTGATATCCGATTTTTCCGAGGCATGCATGGCATCCACAAAGGACTGAACCACGCCGTGATCGGTAATGGCAATGGCTTTATGGCCCCAGGAGATGGCTCGCTTCACAATACTCTTCACATCGGAGACACCATCCATATCACTCATCTTCGTATGGCAGTGAAGCTCCACCCGTTTCACCGGAGCCAGGTCTTTCCTCACAGAGCTGACAGACTCTGTTTTCTTGATTCCCTGAACCGAGCCAATCGTAATTTCACTGTCGAAACGATCCAAAACCGCCCGTCCCTTGATTCTGACATGATTGCCCACGGAAACAAGACGCATAATCTCACCTTTGTTTTCCGGTGTGGCGAAAATTTTCACCATAATGGAGTCTGTCCTGTCCGTTACGGCAAACATGATAATCGTATTCCCCGTACGGATCTCTCTGGTATCCACCTTGAAAATATCACCTTCAATGATAACTTCGCCGATCTCTCCGTCAATCTGATCGATGGGAAGATTCTCCCCTTCAAAATCACGGCCAAATCCATCCTCCGGATCCAGGAGCTTTCCTTTCGGCGGATGCTTGCGGTATTCACGGGCTTTTGCCTCCTTCTCGGCAGCCGCTTTTCGATGACTCTTTTCTGTTTCTCTTGCCTCTGCTGCCTTCTGGGCAATTTCACCAGCCTGAACAGCCACCTCATCCTCATATCGGGCATAAACGGCATGTTTTTTCTCCCCAAGATGACAGCGTACCTCCAGGGGACAATGAAGACGTTCATTGAAAATCTTTTCCAGAATGCGACACAGTTCCTGGGCATGGGATCGATTTACCAGATTATCTTCCACCGTAAGCACCAGAATGCTTTCCGTTTCAAAATTACATTCCGCCGACTGAAACAAATGGTAATCCAAAAGATGGTACCCTTTCAGTTCCAGAAGAATACTATCCCTGTATTTCTGAAGAATCTGTTCTGCCGTCTGGTTTTCCAGATGATAGCTCTCAAATATTTTTACCGTAATCGGTTTGTTGGCAAAAAACTGTTTCTTAATCGCTGCTTCCAGCATATAAATATCTTTTTTGGCAATCAGTCTTCCACAATCGATATAAATACGAATAGAGCTTCTATCCCGAGGCATGGCCAATCGTGTGACCATGATCTCGTCTAAAAGCTCCATCATATGTTCTGCTGTCTTCAGATTAGGAAGTACTTCCCGCAGGCACTTTGCTTCCATCCTCTATCCCTTCCTGTCTTTCTCTTCCAGTCATTCTGTCCAGTGATCCAGTTCATTCTTCAGGGCATCCAGCAGCTGGTCTTCCGGCACCTTCCGAAGAATCTCTCCTTTGCGAATCAAAAGGCCTTCACCCTTTCCTCCGGCGATTCCCAGATCTGCTTCTCTGGCCTCTCCCGGTCCGTTTACCACGCAGCCCATGACTGCAACTTTCAGATTCCTGTCATAACCGGCCACCATGGCTTCCACCCGGTTTGCCAGATCAATCAAATCGATTTGCGTTCTTCCGCAGGTGGGGCAGGATACCACTTCCACACCACAATGGCGAAGCCCCAAAGACTGGAGAATTTTTTTCGCCACAAATATTTCCTGTACTGGATCACCTGTCAGGGAAACACGAATCGTATCACCGATTCCCTGATACAGAATAGCGCCCAGTCCCACCGAAGATTTAATGGTTCCGGAAGCTACGGTTCCCG
>JAQXIM010000062.1 GCA_029007785.1 Clostridiales bacterium
GCATCTAAGCGTGAAGCCCCCCTCAGGATGAGATATCCAAGACCCCTTGAAGACGACGAGGTAGATAGGGCAGGGGTGGAAGTACGGTAACGTATGGAGCTGACTGCTACTAATCGGTCATCAGCTTGACCAATGTCTGGTGGATGGTCTGGTTTGGAAAGTTAAGACAAAAAAGTCTTGACAGAAATCATCATGGATGTTAAGATATTAAAGTCGATTTGCAGTTTTGAAGGTACAATCAAAAAGATGGCCCAGTGGCTCAGTTGGTTAGAGCGCCGCCCTGTCACGGCGGAGGTCGAGGGTTCGAGTCCCTTCTGGGTCGTTTATATGGGATCTTAGCTCAGCTGGGAGAGCATCTGCCTTACAAGCAGAGGGTCATAGGTTCGAGCCCTATAGGTCCCATTTAAAAATTAAATAATATATTGTTATGGGGGAATTCCCGAGTGGCCAAAGGGGACAGACTGTAAATCTGCTAGCTATGCTTTCGGTGGTTCGAATCCACCTTCCCCCACTCAATATCGACGCGGGGTGGAGCAGTCCGGAAGCTCGTTGGGCTCATAACCCAAAGGTCGTAGGTTCAAATCCTGCCCCCGCTATTTCTTACTTATGTAAGATGCCCAGATAGCTCAGTTGGTAGAGCAGAGGACTGAAAATCCTCGTGTCGCTGGTTCGATTCCGGCTCTGGGCATTTTATTTTGTCAAAAAAATAAGGGCGATTAGCTCAGCCGGTAGAGCACTTGACTTTTAATCAAGTTGTCGGGGGTTCGAATCCCCCATCGCTCATGAAAATAGAATATATTGTTTTCGGCAGTGTTTCATTGCCGGATAAAGAAGAGACTGTCACTTATATGGATCATGGTTCCTAAAGTGACAGTCTCTTTTTGTTGAATAATATTTTTCAATCCAAATGAAGACGTGAAGATTCTTTTTGAAAAATTTGGTCAGGAAAAAGTGCTTCCTTCCATATATTTACCAGCCGATCGAAAGAATAAGAAGCATTGGCAGGACTGGTGGAAGGGAGAGGAATATTTGGTACGTTTGTCTGTGCATAGCAGTATTTTTGATAAAGCTGACCGGCTTTCCCACCGTTTGTGTATATCCTTGAAATTTGTGTATAACTCAATAATTTTTTGATGTCGGTGGGGATAACATTTTTGATGCTGCTGTCGCTGGATCCGATAATATCACAGCTTTGTACCACATCCCAAACGGCAATTTTGTGGCGTAAAAGAAGGGCTTTCTTTTCTTCGATGGATTCAGGAAGTTTTTCTTCCGTAATCCGGGCCAGGATTTTCCAAAATCGATTTTGCGGATGGTGATAATAGAAATTGCCTTCCCTCGATTTCACCGAGGGAAGGCTTCCAAGAATTAGCAGTTGTGAATGACTGTCATAGACAGGCTCGAATGTGTGGATAACATGCTGATAACTGGTATGAGATTTCATATTTTGCTGTATCCTTTATTTCAGAAAGCCGTTGATGATCTGAGCTTCTGCTTCTGCTTCTGTCAAACCTAAGGTCATTAATTTAATAATCTGTTCACCGGCAATTTTTCCGATAGCTGCTTCATGAATCAGGCTGGCTTCTACGTTATTGGCAACCAGTTCAGGAAGAGCAGTGACGGAAGAGGAATCCATGATAATGGCATCACATTCCGTATGTCCATAGCAGCGGTTATTTCCGATGATATTGGAGGTGAATTTCTGACGGGATTCGTCTCTGGCTACGGAACGGGACATAACATTGGCACTGGAGTTTTCTCCGTTTAATTCAACGGTGAAATCAGTCTCTGCAGTCTGCTTTCCGTGGGTCATAATTTTTTCTTTCACGATTACTGTGGCATTGTCAGCCAGATCTGCACGGGTAATTCGGTTTGTGGAGTCAATTCCTTTGATCTGAACGGAGTCCATTTCAAAGTATCCGCCTTCGTCAATATGAATTACCGTTGTGGGATTCATAACTCTTTCTCCGTTTCCGTCACCCTGGCCGTAATGCTTCTCCACATATTTTACACGGGAATTCTTTCCAATATAGAAAGTGTGAATGCCATCGTGCTGAGAGGCGGCGTCACCTCCATTGTGAATGCCGCAGCCGGCAACAATCACGATATCGCAATTCTCGCCAATGTGGAAATCGTTGTATACCAGTTCTTTTAATCCTGTTTGACTCAGAAGAACCGGAATGTGAACGCTTTCCTTTTTCGTATTGGGTTTAATATAAATATCAATACCTTGAGCGTCTTCTTTCGGAACAATCTCAATATTGGCGGAATTCTGGCGGCCAATGGATTCCCCGTTGGCTCGAATGTTGTATGCGCCGGCAGGAACTTCGTGAAGACCGGCGATTTGTTCCAGTAAGGTCATCTGTATGGTATCCATAGTGTTTCCTTTCTTCGCTCTATAATTTTACTGGTAATAACGGCAGCTTGAAGAGGTGTTCAGCAGTTCAGGAAGAATCTCTTCCTTGCTTCCGTATGCCGTTACTTCTCCGTTGGCTAAAACAATGATCTTATCAGCGATATTCAGGATTCTTTCCTGGTGAGAAATAATCAGGATGGATCCATTGATTTCTTTATGCATTTTTTCAAATACCTGGATCAGGTTTCCGAAACTCCACAGATCAATACCAGCCTCCGGTTCATCAAAAACGGAAAGTTTGGTACCTCTGGCAATAATCATGGCGATTTCAATTCGTTTTAATTCACCGCCGGAAAGACTGCCATTGATTTCCCGGTTTACGTAGTCTTTGGCACAGAGGCCCACTTCAGAAAGATAGGAACAGACATCGGTGACGGAAAGTTTTTTTCCTGCAGCCAGGGTGATCAGATCTTTTACCGTCAGTCCCTTAAAACGTACCGGCTGCTGGAAAGCAAAGCTGATTCCAAGATTTGCTCTTTCCGTAATATTCATATCTGTAATGTCAACGCCGTCCAAAAGAATCTGACCGGAGGTCGGTTTGTAGATTCCGGAAATAATCTTAGCCAGAGAGGATTTTCCTCCTCCGTTGGGACCAGTGATGGCAACAAAATGATCATCAATGGTGAGAGAAACATTTTTTAAAATTCCTTTATCGGACTTTTCATCGTGAACTTCATAAGAAATATTTCTTAATTCAAGCATAAGTCCCTCCTAAATTGTTTGATACTGTAAATTTTAATATTTTAACCAAATGATAGTCTGGTAAATATTCTACCCATTTCTTCTGTAATGCAGACAATTTGTCGGCAAAATACATGGTTTTATTTACGTTGTAAAGTATAACCTATGTATTCTTTAAAGTCCAGAGAAAGTCAGAAGATGCAGGGAATAATTGACAAAAAAGGAACAGATTTTGTAGTTGACAGTATGGACTGGGCTTTACAGAAAAGAGTGGGGCATATAGTGGGAGGGATGGAATTTCCTTTTTCAAATAAGAACAGAAAGGCGTTGATGGATGAGAATGTTTTTTTGACAGGGATTACTTCCTATGTTAAAATATAATGAATTCTTATGACTATAATGGCGGCAGAGAGAAATTTCCCTATTTATGGGATGTTTTACAGGATGTTTTGTATTTTGCAGCAGCTGAGGATAACTGAGGAAAAAGAATGGGAAATTGGGATCATATATCTGGTCAGGATACTTTGAAACAGTATTTTAGCCAGGTGGCAGAAAATAAGAAGATTTCACATGCTTATATCCTGGAAGGAGAGCCAGGAACGCCCAAGAAAGAATTGGCAGGGGCATTTGCCAGAATGCTTCAGTGTGAAAATGGTAATGGGTGCGGAGAGTGTCATTCCTGTCGGGCCTTTGACAGTGGAAATCATCCGGATATTATATATGTTACCCATGAAAAACAGGATATCATAAGGATAGATGAAATCAGGGATCAATTGGTGAACGATATAGGCATTCGTCCTTACAGCAGTCCTTATAAGATTTATATCGTGGATGAAGCAGATAAAATGAATGTGGCTGCACAGAATGCATTGCTGAAAACATTGGAAGAGCCGCCGTATTATGGGATTATTATTTTGCTGACGGTTAATTCCAGTTATTTCTTGCCGACGATTCTTTCAAGAAGTATGGTTTTGAAACTGGAGAATCATTCCAGCGGCGTACAGTTATTGGAAGAAACCCAGCGTACTAAAATTGTGTCGGTGCTGAACCGTGCCTGGAGTGCCGATCGGACGGATATGGCAGAGGCGGCAGCTTTATGGAAAGAGATGGATGTTCCCATCCAATGGATTATGAACGTGGTTCGTATTTGGCTTCGTGATGTACTGGTCTGGAAAGAATGCAAAGATCGGACTCTTTTGATTCTTCAGGATGAAATCCGGGGAATTCAGACGGCAGCGGAGAATTATACCTTTGCGCAGTTGAATCGGATTCTTCTTCTGGTGGATCGGACGGAGAAGAGAATTGTTTTTCATGTGAGCTTTGAATTGGCTGTAGAGGAACTTTTGGCTGCCATGAGAGGGAAAAAACAGGAAGACGAGGATTCCTGGGAAGATTCGGCTCCCTTTCCTGATTTTGAAGAAGCCCGGTTTTTGAATGAAAGTTATGAAAATGCGATGCAGTATAGTGGGCATCAGGAGGAATAGATAGATGATTACAATAATTGGTGTTAGATTCCGATGTGCAGGAAAAATATATTACTTTGATCCTCAGGATCAGGAAATCCCGAAGGGAACCAGTGTTATTGTGGAAACAGCAAGAGGACTGGAAATGGGAACGGTGGTACTGGCAAATAAAGAGGTGGAAGAGGAAAGTGTTGTACAGCCTTTAAAACCGGTACTTCGTATTGCTGTCCCGGAAGATTTTGAAATCATAAGAAATAATAAAGAACGGGAAAAAGAAGCATACAAAATCTGTCAGGAAAAGATATCCAAGCATAATCTGGATATGAAGCTGGTGGATGTAGAATATACTTTTGATAATAATAAGATTCTGTTTTATTTCACTGCGGACGGCAGAATTGATTTTCGTGAACTGGTTAAGGATCTGGCTTCGGTATTTAAAACAAGAATTGAACTGCGCCAGATTGGTGTCCGGGACGAGACAAAAATGCTGGGAGGCGTTGGTGTATGTGGACGATGCCTTTGCTGCAGTACTTATCTGTCAGAGTTTATTCCTGTATCCATTAAGATGGCAAAGGAGCAGAATCTGTCTTTGAATCCGTCAAAGATTTCCGGTGTATGCGGCAGATTAATGTGTTGTTTGAAGAACGAGGAAGATACTTATGAGTATCTGAACAGTCGTCTTCCTTCTGTGGGAGATACGGTGCTTCATAAAGACGATGGCATCCAGGGAGAAGTGCAAAGCGTCAATGTTCTTCGTCAGCTGGTTAAGGTCATTGTAAATCTGGACGGTGACGATCTGGAAGTTCGTGAGTATCCGGTGGATGAATTGGCATTTCAGTCGAAAAAACGCAAAAATCGCGTAAAGATTGATGATGCAGAACTGCAGGAGCTGGAAGCGATGGAGAGAGAAGACAGCTACTCTCAGTCCGAAGAGAAATCCCGGGCGGAAGGAAAGCATCGAGGCGACGGCAGAGGAAAAGGCGAGAATCATTCCAGTCAGGATTTCAAACGGAAACAGGGTCATAAGACAGAGACACTGGCTGCGGCAGCTGTTTTAGGTGTAGAAGAAATTCCGATGGAAGCCTCTGCCGGAGCAGAAGAGACCGGAATAGAAGATGGTGCAGATGAAACGATTTCTGATACAAAGGCAGATTCAGAAAATACGGCTGGAGAAAACATGATTTCCGGTACAGGTTCCGTCACGAATTCTGACATGGATGCTTCTGAAAATATGACAAAAGAAGAAGGTTTGAAATTGGAAGAGTCTGCAGAGTCTGAGAGAAATAAGGATGCATCAGAAGAGAATAGAGAGGCATCGGAGAGAAGAAATCGCAGATTCGAAGATCGAAGAGAAGACAACAGACCTCATCGGAAACAGGAAAACCGGAACGAAAGAAGATCGGATCGCCGAACGGAAGGAAAAGAAGAGAAATCTCACCGGAGAATGGAAAATCGGGGAGACAGCAAATCGAACCGCCGATTCGAGAATCGGGGAGAAGAGAAGGGTGATCACAAATATGATCGGAAAGGGGATTATAAGTACGGCAATAAGTCCGAAGGCTGGTCGAATCGCCGTTCCGAAGGAAGAAATGAGGAATGGTCGAATCGCCGTTCCGAAGAAAGAGAGGAAGAATGGTCCAATCGTCGATCCGAAGGCAAAGAAGAAGGACGATGGAAACGGGGAGAAGAGAAAAACCGCGGAGGCCGTTTCCGTAATGAGAACCACCCCAGAAGAGAGAAACGCTTCAATGGGGATTCCAATGGAGATCACGAATTTCGACAGGATCATTCCAGAGGGAAAGAAGACAGCCGGGGAAATTCCGGTGAAAAAAATTCCCGGGCAAACAATACAGATGGCAGTAACGAATAACGTTCTGGATTAATGGACAGCAGGCATAAAACGGAGGAAAGCATGGCGACAGAGGAATTGGTAAAGCCGGAGGAACGGGTGGATGATCTTCAAAGGAATGGTTATCATATCATTCAGAATCCTAAAAAGTTTTGTTTTGGCATGGATGCCGTTCTTCTCGCCGGTTTTTCTGTTGTAAAAAAAGGTGAGTCTGTTCTGGATATGGGAACGGGGACGGGAATTATTCCCATTCTTCTGGAGGCGAAAACCCAGGGGAAATCCTTTATCGGTCTGGAAATTCAGGAAGAAATGGCCGAAATGGCCGGACGGAGTGTAAAGCTGAATCAACTGGAAGAGAAAATTCAGATCGTAAAGGGAGATATTCGGGAAGCTTCGGTTTTATTTGGAAAATCAGTATTTGATGTGGTAACCTGCAATCCTCCTTATATGAATCAAAATCATGGCTTAAAGAATCCGGAAGATGCCAAGGCCATTGCCCGCCATGAAATTCTCTGTACTCTGGATGATGTGATTCGGGAGGCCAGCATGGTTTTGAAGCCCGGAGGAAGATTTTATATGGTACATCGTCCCCATCGGCTTGCCGAAATGTTTGCAAAAATGAAGGAATACCATTTGGAACCGAAACGAATGAAAATGGTTCATCCATTTGTAAATGAAGAAGCGAATATGGTACTGCTGGAAGCAGTTCGTGGAGGAAATCCCTGGATGAAGGTTCAGGCACCCCTTGTAGTATATAAGGAACCTGGTGTTTATACAGATGAGATTTACGATATATACGGATATTGATTACAATTAGGAGAGAAGGGACGAGCCATGGACGGAAAGTTGTTTCTTTGTGCAACACCCATAGGAAATCTGGAGGATATTACTCTTCGAGTTTTGAATACGTTGAAGGAAGTGGATCTGATTGCGGCGGAAGATACGCGCCACAGCAGAATTTTGCTGGATCATTATGGAATCAACACACCTCTGACCAGTTATCATGAGCACAATAAGTATGAAAAAGCGGAAATCCTGGTGAAAAAGATGCAGGAGGGAACAAAGATTGCCTTGATTACCGATGCAGGAACTCCGGCTATTTCCGATCCGGGAGAAGTATTGGTAAGACAATGTCTGGATGCGGGGATTCCGGTGACTTCTTTGCCGGGAGCCTGTGCCTGTATTACAGCTCTGACCATGTCGGGCCTGTCCTCCAGACGGTTCGTATTTGAGGCATTTCTTCCCGCGGATAAGAAGGAACGCCGCGAAGTACTGGAGCATTTGAAAAAGGAACATCGTACTGTCGTCTTTTATGAGGCACCTCATCATCTGAAAAAGACCTTGAAGGAATTTCTTGATGTATTGGGAAACCGAAAACTTGTGATTTGCCGGGAACTGACCAAAAAATTTGAAGAGCGGGTGGAGACTACGCTGGAAGATGCTTTGGCCTGGTATGAAACAGAGGAGCCCAGAGGAGAGTATGTTCTTCTTCTGGAAGGACGTTCCCTGGAGGAATTAAAGGGGGAGACAGCTCGAAGCTTTGAAAGTCTCACCTTAACGGAGCATCTGCAGACTTATCTGGATCAGGGCCTGGATAAAAAGGAAGCCATGAAGCGGATGGCCAAGGATCGGAATTGTTCCCGGAGAGATATTTATCAGGGATTGCTGAATGAGGAGAAGTAGGAATCAGACTCCTTTCCTAGAATAGAATCCCGGTAATGAGAGTGCTGGCTGCGATGCCTGCCACGGTGGCTGCGACGGCACCCGGAATGGTCCAGCGGGTTTTTAGAATCCGTGCCGAGGTGAAGTAAATGCTGATGGTGTAAAAAGCTGCTTCCGTACTGCTCATAATTAAAGAGGCCAGGATTCCTTCGTAGGAATCAGGACCGTGAACCTGAAAGATATCCAGCAGAAATCCGTTGGCTGCAGAGGTGGAAAAGATACGAACCAGAGTCATGGGGAGCAGCTGGGAGGGAAAATGAAGAAATTGGGCTGCAGGCTCCAGGAGAGACTGGAGGAAGTCAAGAAAACCGGATGCCCGGAGTACGCGAACGGAAATCATCAGACCAATAATAGTGGGAAGAATGTGGGCTACAGTTTGGATTCCATCTTTTGCTCCCACAATGAAATCATCATAGAGAGGTCTGTGAGAAAGCAGACCGAAAACGAGTATAGCTGCGATGGTGAGAGGCAGAATCGAACCAGAAAGATATAAGAGGGTCTGAATAGCAATCACTCCTTTCCTGTTTGGAAATTACGGCGGCAGGCAGCCAGACAAAAAAGAATGCCTGTGAGGGTGGATATTCCTGTGGCAATGATGGAAGGCAGGAGAATGATTTCCGGATGGAGAGATTGATATTGCTGACGATAAGCCAGAATATTGATGGGAAAGAGCTGGAGAGAGGATACGTTGAGAACGAGAAAGGTGCACATGGCATTGCTTGCAATACTTTTTTCATTCTCATTTAATTTTTGCATTTCTTCCATGGCTTTTAATCCGGCAGGTGTTGCTGCCCATCCTAACCCAAATACATTTGCCAGAATATTGGTACAAAGATAATCGTTGACCGGATGGTTTTCCGGAAGACCCTGGAAGAGCAGCCGAAGAAACGGTTTCATTTTTTTTGACAGTTTTTCCAAAAGACCGGATATTTCAGCAATGTGAAGAAAACCGGACCACATGGAAATTGTTCCCAACATGGTAATACAGAGAGAAATGGCTTCCGAAGCACCTTCCAGAATACCATCGGTGACGGCCTGTGTATTGCCGGTAAAGAAACTCCAGAGAATGCCAAGGAGAAGCATTCCAGACCATAAAAGATTTAACATAAAAGCTCCGGAGTATTGCTTTTTTATTATATGAAACAGCAGGTGAAAGATATACCGGGAGGAAAAAATGAAACAGACAACATTATGTTACCTGGAAAAAGATGGAGCTTATCTGATGCTCCATCGTACCAAGAAAAAGAATGATGAAAATCAGGGAAAGTGGATTGGCGTCGGCGGAAAACTGGAAGAGGGAGAAAGCCCGGAGGAATGTGCCAGAAGGGAAATCCAGGAAGAGACGGGATTATTTGCTCAGAGACTGGAATTCCGCGGGGTGATTACCTTTGTTTCCGATGAATGGGATGCGGAAGTTATGTATCTTTTTACATCGAAAGAATTTTCCGGAGAACTAAAGGAATGTGATGAAGGCGAATTGGCCTGGATTCCCATTGATCAGGTGGAAAGACTGCCTTCCTGGGAGGGAGATCGTATTTTCCTGGAGGAAATGAGAAAACGGAAAGATTTCTTTTCCCTGAAACTGGTGTATCAGGGTGAAGTACTGCAAAGTGCCGTATTATGGGAAGATGGTCTGGAGAAAAAAATCAAATAATCACTAAAGTTAGAAAAAAATAACAGAATAAACAGATCATAGGGGCTCCGTACAAGGGGCTGACTCTGAATATATCGGAACAAATAAATCCAACAGAATATGAATATAAAATGAGAAGGATAAAAAGTATGGAAATGAAAGTAACAAAGGCAGAAGCATCAGCGTGGAAAAAAGAAGATTTGTTAGCTTTGGCAAAGGAATATCAGTGCAAAGGCTATTCAAAATTGAAAAAGGCAGAACTTTTGGATCTGCTGGAAAAAGAAGGTTGTTTTGCTGATGGTCAGGAAGAAAAGGCAATTCCTGCAGAGGGGGCTGCTGTGTCTGGTGAAGCGTCAGAAGAAATGCACTGGAATGTGGGGGATAATTTTACAGAGGAAGGCAAAGAAGAATTAAAGAACCTGACTCTTTGTCTGATGGAACATGCTCATATTGGACAGGAACAGGCGATTCTTCTGTCTGAGAAAATTGTAAAATGCATCGAAGATGGTGGATGTCTGGCCGATGTCAGAGAATTCTTCAATGAAATGGAAATTCTTCTGGAAGATCAGGAAGAAAAACAGGCTATTGTTGATCAGATTATGAAACTTTGGTTTCTGGTTCCTGTGAAAAATGCTGCTCCTTTGGAATGGGAAAATGATGTAGTGGAAACTCAGCAGGTTGTATCCCAAAAGGAATGGCCGAAAAAGAAGATTTATCCCAACGATCCTTGTCCCTGCGGCAGCGGAAAGAAATATAAAAAATGCTGCGGAAAAAGAGGGTAAAAGTTTCCTTAATTCCATAAGTTTAAGAAATCTGCAAACTTGACAAATAAAGTATAAATTATAGGATGTTTTTCCGGGAAATATGTTGTATAATACAGTAGAAGACGATTTTCAAGGAGGCTAATCATGAAGATTACAGATACGATCAAATATGTAGGTGTAAATGATCATCAGGTTGATTTGTTCGAGGGACAGTATGTGGTACCCAATGGAATGGCTTACAATTCCTATGTGATTCTGGATGAAAAAATCGCAGTTATGGATACGGTTGACGTTAATTTTACCCACGAGTGGTTGGATAATCTCAGCAGTGTACTGGAAGACAGAAAGCCGGATTATCTGATTGTTCAGCATATGGAGCCGGATCATGCGGCTAATATTGCCAATTTCCTGAAAGTTTATCCGGACACGGTAGTAGTTGCCAATGCCAAGACCTTTGTTATGATTCAGAATTTCTTTGAGCTGGATCTGGAGGGCAAGAAACTGGTGGTTGCCAATGGTGATACCCTTTCCCTGGGAAAACATCAGCTGACCTTTGTATTTGCTCCCATGGTTCACTGGCCTGAGGTTATGGTTACCTATGACAGTACGGACAAGGTTCTGTTCTCTGCCGATGGATTTGGAAAATTCGGTGCCCTGGATGTGGAAGAAGACTGGGATGACGAGGCAAGAAGATATTATATCGGTATCGTTGGAAAATATGGTGCACAGGTACAGTCTCTGTTGAAGAAGGCGGCCGGACTGGATATTCAGATTATTTGTCCTCTTCATGGTCCTGTTTTGACGGAGAATCTGGGACATTATATTAAACAGTATGATATTTGGTCTTCTTATACGGTAGAGTCGGATGGTATTGTTATTGCATATACTTCTGTTTATGGTCACACGAAAAAAGCAGTGGAAATCCTGAAAGAAAAGCTGGAATCCAAAGGATGCCCGAAGGTAATTGTTCATGATCTGGCTCGTACCGATATGTCAAAAGCAGTGGAAGATGCTTTCCGCTATGGAAAAATCGTTTTCGCTACTACTACATACAATGCCGGAATCTATCCTTTTATGCATGATTTCATCGTACGTCTTACGGAACGTAATTTTCAGGGACGTACTGTGGGTCTGATTGAGAATGGTTCCTGGGCACCTCTGGCAGCGAAGATCATGAAGGAAATGCTGTCTAACAGTAAGAATCTGACCTGGCTGGAGACCACCGTAAAGATCATGTCCGCAGTAAAGAAAGAAAATATAGATCAGCTGGAACAGATGGCGAATGAGCTTTGCAAAGAGTATATTGCCAAGAACGATTCTCTGGCCAATAAGAGTGATCTGACTGCACTGAATCGGATTGGTTACGGACTGTATGTGCTGACCACCAATGACGGCAAGAGAGATAATGGTATGATTGTGAATACGGTTACTCAGCTGACCAGTTCTCCCAATCGGATTGCTGTCAACATTAACAAACAGAATTATTCTTACCATATTGTTCAGCAGACAGGCATTCTGAATATTAACTGTCTGTCTGAGGATGCGCCTTTCCGTGTATTTGAGCAGTTTGGTTTCCAGAGCGGAAGAACTGTGGACAAGTTTGCCGGACAGGAAGTATGCCGTTCTGATAATGGTCTGGTATTCCTCAGACGTTACATCAATGCCTTTATGTCCTTAAAGGTGGAACAGTATGTAGACATGGGAACCCATGGTATGTTCATCTGCAGCATTACCGAAGCACGCGTAATCAATGACAGAGAGTCCATGACTTATGCGTACTATCATAACAATGTGAAGCCCAAGCCCGAGACCAGCGGAAAGAAAGGATATGTATGCAAAATCTGCGGATACATCTATGAGGGAGAAAATCTTCCGGAAGACTACATCTGCCCGCTCTGCAAGCATGGTGCCGCTGATTTTGAGCCGATTGCATAAATTCTGATTTCTGTATTTATGTATTGGCATCGCTGCATGGTTATGCAGTTTTGTATCTTTATATAGTTACGTATCTTTGTATAGTTACGTATCTCGTATTTGTATAGTTGGATGTACTGAGCGTTTATTTGTTCCGGAAATGGAATGGATAGGCGCTCATTTTATTGATTGCATTTTTTTTCTTTGATATAATTCTAGAAACAGAAACATTTTAAAGAAAACGGAAACAAGATATCATTGAACTCGTCAGAGATTTGGGGAGGACAATTTCATGATATAAGGATGGTCAAATTGAAAGAAGGAGGGAGTCGATATTATGTTTCAGGCATGGAAAGAAACTATGATGAAAAAAGAGTTCAAGACATTCTTTATGGTTCTGTTATTTGTCATGGTTGGTTTCATTTTTCAGAAACCGTTGACGATTTATGCAGCTGACATATCATGGTCTTATGACAGCAGTACGTACACCCTGACGATTTCCGGTTCAGGTGATATGCCCGATTATGGAAAGGCAAGGGCTGACAGACCGCCGTGGCAGTCTGTCATGGGTAAAATTAAACATATCAATATAGATAACGGCATCACCTATATTGGAAATTATGCTTTTTGCTCAGCAGATATGGTTACTTCCATTGTTGTACCAAATACCGTAAAGGGCATTGGTGATTATGCCTTTTATATGTGCGATGGACTGACTTCCCTTACTCTGTCCAATTCCCTGAAGAGTATTGGAAGCTATGCCTTTTATATGTGTGATGGACTGACGGAACTTGATTTCCCGGACTCTCTGGAGTATATCAGCAGCAATGCTTTTTATCAATGTGAGAATCTGACATCCATTGATATGTCAAATTCTATCATCGAAATTGGAGAAGGTGCCTTTTATAATTGTATGAAACTGGAGACTCCTGATTTACCGTCTGGTTTAGAGATATTAGGAGAAAAATGTTTTGCATTGTGTCAGAACATGGTCTATTTTACAATTCCGGAAGGCTGTAAAGAGGTTGGGGCTGATGCAATATCTTCGTCCAATATGGATCGGATTTTGGTATTGAGCAGAGATGTGGATCTGTCTTATTATTTCTGCAGGAATGCAAGCACTACCAGAATTTTTGGCTATAAGAATTCTACAGCCGAATCTTATTGTAAAAACGCCAAGAATTCATTTTTCAGAGTGAATCCGGATCCCCCGACAAATGTAACTGCAGTATGCAATACGGCTGCATCCATCAAATTAACATGGACCGGCACGCCTTATATTTCCTGTTATTGTGTTCAGAAGTATGTTGACGGAGAATGGGAGACAATAGGTGCACCGACAGGCTGTGAATTTATTGATGAGGATGAGTTTATCCCCGGAGAAACTTATTACTATAGGGTAGCAGCTTTTTCCGAGGTTCTGGATATGTGGGGCTTCCATAGTACCTTTGTAGAAACCTCCGGCAGTGTCAATCTTAGTGATCCGGAAAATGTTGTAGCTGTGTGTACCGGACCGGAGTCAATCGAGATATCCTGGGATTTTGTGCCTGATGTAGATGGTTACGCTGTTTATCGATGGAATGGTGAGTCCTGGCAATTTGTAAAAACGATTATGGATCCGGATGTCTCATATACGGATACAAAATTAGCGTATAAAAATACTTATTATTACTGTGTAATCTCCTGGAAGCAGGTCAAGGGCGAGCTTTATACAAGTCCTGGAGCCTCCAGCGTCACCGGAAAAACCAATTGGAAAATCAAATCTCCGGAGAATATGAAGGCCGTGTGTACCGGACCGAAAAAGATCAAGCTATCCTGGGATTCTGTATCGGATGTAGATGGTTATAAAATATATAGAAAGTCCGGGGATTCCTGGACATGCATCAAAACTCTTTCGTCCTCGGCAGCATCATATACGAACAGCGGACTGAAATATAAAGAGACCTATAAGTACAGAGTAAAAGGTTATGTGAAAGTGGGGGACAATACATATGTAGGTGACTCGTATGCTTCCGCCTCGGCGAAAACTATTATTAAAGCTCCCACTCTGAATTCTTTGAAAACCAGCAGGAGCAGAGCTATTTTGAGCTGGTCCAAAGTAGACAATGCCTCCGGATACTATATTTATGAAAAGAAGGGATCTGGCGGTACTTACAAAAAAATTGCAACTGTGAAAGGCGGAGAAGTAACTTATTATACTACAGGAACCAGAAAGGTAGACCAAAAATACTACTATAAGGTCAAAGCTTATAATGGGGACTATACCTCTTCCTACAGCAACGAAAAGTCTGTAAAAATTCAGAAAAAGTGCCTGACCTGCAAAGGATCCGGATATTGCAAAATGTGTGCCGGTGACGGAAAGTGTAAATATTGTTTTGGCTCCAAAACAGAATCCTGTGCGGATTGTTTCGGTTCCGGAAAATGTATATCCTGTATGGGTTCTGGTAAGAATTTTGATGGATCCAAATGTCATTTCTGCAGTAATGGAAAATGTCGTACCTGCAGCGGAAGAGGTACTGCCAAATGTGTAGGATGCAGCGGAACCGGCCGCTGCGTAAACTGCAACGGCAATGGACGCTGTCCGGAGTGTAACGGTAAGGGTAAGTAGGAAATAATTACTTTTATATTGTCGTTGATAAGAGTGTCTTCATAAGCATTTTATTGCCCGCATACAATGTTAAAAAGTGTCCGAAAGAGGCTCATCCTTGAAAGATTACATTGAAGAGCGGGCAATTGAAATTGCTAATTATATTATTGAAGAGAAAGCGACGGTTCGCCAGACAGCCAAGAAATTTGGGGTCAGCAAGTCCACCGTACATAAAGATGTTACAGGACGTTTGATTCAGATTAATCCGGCGTTAGCATCGGAAGCCAGAAAAGTACTGGATATCAATAAATCGGAACGCCATATCCGAGGCGGGCTGGCTACCCGGGAAAAGTATCTTCATCAGAAGAGTCATTTTTAGGAATTCTTTTTGTAAACCAATAATCAGACAGGTGGGGAAAGGAATGTCAAAGTGCATTTTCTTTCCCTTTTCTTTATGGAATCTTTCGATCCTGTTATTTGTATTCTGTGACATATGTGGTATAGTATGAAGACAAAGAAAACAAAGCAGAGTCCAAAAAGAATCAATGGGAACAAAATCCTTCGTGGTATGGTTACCTTTTACCAGGAGATATAAAATGATAAATTATTCGATATTTCAGTGGCTGATGTTTTTTTACGTATATAGTTTTGCCGGATGGATCTGGGAAAGCGGTTATGTTTCTGTTTTAAAGAAGCGGTGGGTAAATCGTGGATTTCTTCATTTGCCTATGCTTCCCCTCTATGGAAGTGGGGCGGTACTGGTTTTGTTTATTACTCTGCCGGTTCGCAGCAGTGTTTCACTTACGTATCTGATCGGAGCCTTGGGAGCAACTATATTGGAGTTGGCAGTCGGGCTGGGTATGGAAGCTTTGTATAAGATTAAATACTGGGATTACAGTAAGGAAAAATTCAATTATAAAGGGATTATCTGTCTGAAATCCACGCTGTTCTGGGGTGTGTTGACAGTAGTTCTGGTAAAATATGTTCATCGGTGGGTGGAAATAGTGGTTTTTGCATTTCCGTCATTGGTGTTCTATGTGGTGGAATTGGTAATCAGCCTTGTTTTTGTGTATGATATCATTGTTTCCAACCGGGAAGCAATTCAACTGGCACGTATTCTTACTGCCATTGAGACAGCCAGGGAAGAGGTTCAGGAGAAAATACAGAAACTGGAAGAGGAGTTGGAAGAGCAGAAAATTATTCTGGAAGGAAGATGGGAGGAACAGAGAACTATTCTTGGAGAAAAACTGGAAGAGCAGAGAACCATTCTGGAAGAAAAACTGGAAGAGCAGAAAACCATCCTGGAAGAAAATCTGGAATCAATGGGAGCCGGCGTGGAAAATATCAAATCCAATGCCATGAACAGTATGACCAGAGCAAAGGAACGTTTGGGAGAATCCCTGGAAGCCAACTTATCCCAGGTCAGAGAGTTTGCGGTAGAAATGTCCGATTCTGCGGAGCTTCGGTTGGATGATATGTATGAAAAAGCCGAGGAAAGAAGCAGACAGCTGAAGCAGCAGATCGACCAGCATCATCAAGCGTATGAAGAAAAGAGAGAAGAGCTTATGTCGAGAGGTCAGCTTTTGGCCAAAGGTATGCTGATGAGAAATCCTACGGCACATTCGGAACGATATGCAGAGACCTTTTATGATTTGAAAAACCGTACACTGCAATGGATGAAGGATAAGAAGCAGGGAGCCCGGAATAAAAAACAGGATAAGGGTAAGACATCCTGAAAATCAGGCAGGAGGCCGGTGGATAACTGTGTCGAATTGTGGAAAATGACATCAAATAACAGTAAGTTAGTGGAAAAACGAGATCAAGGAATCATGAATGGCAGAGATTCATTGGGAAAATAACAGGAAGAAATCAAGAATCCAATAGTGATAGAAAGGAATAAAAGATCAAAGGATCGAAGGATAAAAAGATCAGATAAAAAGATCAGATAAAAAGGGAATCGCCCATGGGAACGGGGGATCCATGGGCGACGAGCATAAAAAGCTTTATCATTCGAGGAATGATGTCTTAAGTATAGGTTAAAAATGTGAATATTTTGTGATTAAATTAAGAAATATTTAAGAAAATGTAAAATTTATTTTTAGATGAAAAAAGCTTTGAAAAAAAGGGGATCTTGTATATAATAAGATTGGCTGATTGAGTTTAAGTGTAGTAGGAGGATCGTATATGCTGTCCATGGATATCGGTATAGATTTGGGAACAGCCAGTGTTCTGGTGTATATAAAGGGCAAAGGCGTAGTTTTGAAGGAACCTTCTGTTGTTGCGTATGATAGAGATACCAATGAGATTAAAGAGATTGGTGAAGAGGCACGTAAGATGATCGGCCGTACTCCGGGTAATATTGTGGCAGTGCGCCCTCTGCGTCAGGGTGTTATTTCTGATTATGCAATTACAGAGCAGATGATGAAGTATTTTATCCGTAAAGCGATGGGAAAGAAAACACTGAGAAAACCGAGAATCAGTGTATGTATCCCCAGCGGAGCTACGGAAGTAGAAAAGAAAGCAGTAGAAGATGCGACGTATCAGGCAGGTGCCCGTGAGGTGAGCATTATTGAAGAGCCTATTGCGGCTGCTATTGGAGCTGGTATTGATATCGGCAAGGCCTGCGGCAACATGATTGTTGATATTGGCGGCGGTACCTCGGATATTGCGGTAATTTCTCTGGGAGGAACCGTAGTAAGTACTTCCGTTAAGGTAGCAGGAGATAATTTTGACGAAGCTATCGTTCGATATATGAGAAAAAATCACAATCTGCTGATTGGTGAGAGAACGGCAGAAGAGATTAAGATTAATATCGGAAGTGCATATCCCAGACCGGAGATGCTGACCATGGATGTTCGCGGACGGAATCTGGTTACGGGACTTCCTAAAACCATGACGGTTACCTCCGATGAGATGATGGAGGCTTTGCGTGAACCGGCCATGCAGATTGTAGAAGCAGTATTGAACGTTTTGGAGCGTACTCCCCCGGAACTGGCGGCAGATGTATATGAAAGAGGCATTGTAATGACGGGTGGAGGAAGTCTTCTCGGAGGCCTGGACGAGCTGATTGAAGAGAAGACCGGTATTAATACTATGATTGCCGATGATCCGATGAGGGTTGTAGCCATCGGAACAGGTAAGTTTATTGAATTTCTTCATTCTTCCAAATCAGGATCCGATACGTAATGCGGATGGGAAGGGAATAACAGGAGGAAACTCTCTGTTCTTTGATAAGGGATGAATGGAGAGACATCACGGGATAAAACTATGGCAATAGTAAAGGGATATGTAGAACATATCGTTTATCGAAATACAGATAATGGATATACGGTAATGGAAGTTGTCAGTGGTTCAGAGACTTATACACTGGTGGGAACATTTCCCCATATCCAGGCAGGAGAACCCCTCGAAGCCGAGGGGTCCTTTGTTACTCACCCTCTTTATGGAGAACAGCTGTCTGTGGAAAAATATGAATTGACAGCTCCGGAGGATGTGGTATCCATAGAGCGCTATCTGGGGTCCGGTGCCATTAAAGGCATCGGGCCTTCCCTTGCCTCCAGAATTGTAAAAAAATTCAAGGCAGACACCCTTCGTATTATTGATGAAGAACCGGAACGATTAGCGGAGATTAAAGGAATCAGTGAAAATGGTGCAAGGCAGATTGCCTTTCAGGTTGCAGAGAAGAAAGAACTTCGTCAGGCCATGATTTTTTTGCAGCAATATGGCATTTCTCTGAATCTGGCGGTACAAATTTATGAACGGTATGGTTCGGAAATGTATTCGCTGATTCAGACAAATCCCTATCGTATTGCCGATGATATTCCGGGGGTAGGCTTTAAAATAGCGGACGAGATTGCATACCGCGCCGGTATTCAGATGGATTCGGATTTCCGGATTCGAAGCGGCCTCTATTATACCTTGACGAAGGCATTGGGATCCGGCCATGTCTATCTGCCCTTGGATATTCTCCTTCGAAATGCTTCGGAGTTATTGGGAGTTCCGGAAGATGGCATGGATAAACATATTATGGATCTTGTTCTTGATAAGAGAATTGTGGTAAAGGAAAAAGAGGAAAACCAGATTGTTTATCTTGCCATGTATTATTACATGGAATTAAATACGGCAAAAATGCTGAAGGATCTGAACATCATGTATTCGATTCATGAGACAGAGACGGAAAAGTGGCTGAAGCAGGAGGAGAGCCGGAATAAACTGGAGCTGGATATTCTTCAGAAAAAGGCAGTGACGGAAGCCATCCATAATGGTGTCACAGTGATTACCGGTGGTCCGGGTACCGGTAAGACGACAACCATCAATATTATTCTTCGGTATTTTGAACAGGAGGAGCAGGAAATCCTGTTGGCAGCACCAACGGGAAGAGCGGCCAAGAGAATGACGGAAGCCACGGGATATGAAGCCAGAACCATTCATCGTATGTTGGAATTTAATGGAGCGTTGGATGAAGATACGGATTCCCGGGTTAAATTTGAACGAAACGAATCCAATCCTCTGGATGCGGATGTGATTATTATCGACGAAATGTCCATGGTGGATATTAACCTTATGTATGCACTGCTGAAAGCGGTTTCTGTGGGTACCCGCCTGATTCTGGTAGGAGACGCCAATCAGCTGCCTTCGGTGGGGCCGGGAAATGTGCTGAGGGATATCATTGAATCCGGAGAATTTCCCGTGGTAGAACTGACAAAAATTTTTCGTCAGGAAACGGCAAGCGATATTGTTGTAAATGCCCATCGAATCCATGCTGGTGAACAAATTGATGCTTCCAGGCGAAGCAAAGATTTTCTGTTTGTCAAACGGTACGATGCCAATCGAATTCTCAATGCAGTCATTACTCTGGTTCGTGATAAGCTTCCACCTTATGTAGAAGCCGGTTGTTTCGATATTCAGGTAATGACTCCCATGCGAAAGGGCGTTCTGGGAGTGGAGAATCTAAATAAAATTCTCCAGCAGTTTTTAAATGGACCTGATGCCTCGAAAAAGGAAAAGAGCTTCGCTCAGGGGATTTTCAGGGAAGGTGACAAAGTGATGCAGATCCGGAACAACTATCAGATTGAATGGGAAATCCGAAGCCGATACGGCATCGCTGCAGAAAAAGGAGCGGGTGTTTTTAACGGAGATATGGGTATCATCCGGGAAATCAATTTATTTGCCGAGACCTTTGAGGTGGAATTTGATGAAGGACGAATTGTTACTTACAGTTTCCGCCAGGCTGACGAACTGGAACTGGCCTATGCCATTACCGTTCACAAATCCCAGGGAAGTGAATATCCTGCTGTGGTGATTCCGCTGTTGACGGGGCCTCATATGCTGATGAACCGAAATCTGATTTATACAGCGGTTACCCGGGCAAAAAACTGTGTCTGCATTGTGGGACCGGTGGAATCCTTCCAGTCCATGGTAGACAATGACGAAGAGAGAGAACGATATTCCGGATTGGATGACCGCATTCAGGAACTGAGCAGTATGGAATTATCCATTGGCGGGCTGTAGGAATAAAAACTTCGCATGATTTGTTTGAAAAAGGAGCTGTCCATGAGTAAATTTCAGCAGATGAATGGAAACAGGAAAACTCAAGATGATCGGAGATTTACCGGATTATGGCACAAAGACTACGAAACAGACAAAAGAAATGTTCGAATACAGTATAAATATATAGAAGGAACGGAGACAGTAAAAGAGATTTTGCTGTCTCTTTTATTTCCCAGACGCTGTCCGGTCTGTCAGGAAATTGTGGAGCCGGTGGGAGAAAAAATCTGTCCGTCCTGCAGAAAAAAGATTTCTTTTATCTGCGAACCCTGTTGTCAAAAATGCGGAAAACCGATTTTAAAGGAAGAAGATGAATGGTGTTATGACTGTCAGCAGCATGTACGTACGTTTGACTGTGGTGTCTCTTTAATGAATTATGATAAGATCGGACGTCGAACAATGAAAGCCTTCAAATACCAGGGCAGGCAGGAATATGCTGATTTCTATATGGAAGAACTTTTTTCCCGCCATGGAAAAGAACTGAGAGGATTTCGTCCGGATTGTATTATCCCGGTGCCGATCCACAAAAGCAGAAGACGGAAGAGAGGTTACAATCAGGCCGAACTGCTGGCAAAGCGATTGGGGAAAAGACTTCAGATCCCTGTGGAATGTGATCTTTTGGTACGTTATAGGAAAACAACAGCCCAGAAAGAACTGAATGCCCAGGAACGTCAGAGAAACCTGGAGAAGGCTCTTCGGGTACGTTTTCTCCCGAAGGGAATGGAAAGAGTGATTCTGGTGGATGATATCTATACAACGGGAAGTACGGCAGAGGCCTGTACGAGAGTACTGAAAAAAGCAGGAGTGGGCCGGGTTATGGTGGTTACTGTGTGCATTGGAAATAATTTTTAACATGGAAGAAAGTCCGTGAACCACGGCAGGTTGGGAAGGGAACAGCAGGCAATTAAGAAATTCCGGATTGAAAACCAGCTGAAAAAAGAGCAACTAAAATAAGAGCAACTAAAATAAGAGTAACTAAAATAAGAGTAACTGCAAAAAAATATCTTGACGGTAGGAAGAAGTTGTGATAAGCTTATACGGCAAGACAAAGATCTAGGTCTTTTTTTTGTGTATAAAAATAAGTCGTGGTAAAGAACGATACCATGTAGCGAGCGGAGGGAAGAGAGATGCGCGTAAGAATTACTTTGGCATGCACCGAGTGCAAACAGAGAAATTACAATTTAACCAAAGAAAAGAAAAACCATCCCGAAAGAATGGAAACGAAAAAGTATTGCCGCTTCTGCAAGAAGCACACAATGCACAAAGAAACCAAATAATCGGCCCTGGATGGAAAGGAAAGTATCTATGGGAGAAAAGTTTGAATTATTAAAAGCGGAATTCAAAAAGATTATCTGGCCGAACCAGAAAACAGTCGTTCGTGAGACGGTCGCTGTTGTTGTGTCGGGTGTTTGTCTGGCACTGATTTTGGCACTTTTGGACACGGTAATCAAGTATGGTCTAGGCTTTGTTTTATAAGAACGAGGGGGAAAACATGGCAGATGCTAAATGGTATGTTGTTCATACCTACTCCGGCTATGAAAATAAAGTAAAAGCAGATCTGGAAAAGACGATTGAGAATCGGAAACTGCAGGATACCATTCTGGAAGTAACGGTACCGCTTCAGGAAGTGGTAGAAGTTAAGAATGGTGAGAAAAAAGCTGCACAGAAGAAGATGTTCCCCGGATACGTTTTGATCCATATGATTATGAACGATGATACCTGGTATGTGGTACGCAACACCCGTGGTGTTACCGGTTTTGTTGGACCGGGAAGCAAACCTGTACCGCTGGAACCGGATGAGATGGCCCGTATGGGTATCAGCGCCGGAAGCATTCAGATTGATTACCAGTTGGATGATACGATTGTAGTAACATCCGGTGTATGGGAAGGTACCATTGGAGTAATCCGTGAGATCAACGAAAGCAAACAAAGTGTGACCATCATGGTAGATATGTTTGGTCGTGAGACTCCGGTTGAACTGAGTTTCACAGAGGTTAGAAAAATGTAAATGTGTGGAAGGGGTATCCGCCCCGTAAACACCACCATCAGTTGAAAAAAGCTGAAGAAAATAGGAGGAAGCCACAATGGCAAAGAAAGTAACAGGTTATATCAAATTACAGATTCCCGCCGGCAAAGCTACACCGGCACCGCCTGTAGGTCCTGCACTTGGACAGCACGGCGTAAATATCGTTCAGTTTACCAAAGAGTTTAATGCAAGAACAGCTGATCAGGGCGATTTGATTATCCCCGTTGTTATCACTGTTTATGCAGATAGAAGTTTCAGCTTCGTTACCAAGACCCCCCCTGCAGCAGTTCTGCTGAAGAAGGCTTGCAAGATCAAATCCGGTTCTGGTGTTCCGAATAAGACCAAAGTTGCAACCATCAAGAGAGAAGAAGCTCAGAAGATTGCTGAGCTGAAGATGCCTGACCTGAATGCAGCAAGCATTGAGGCAGCAACCAGCATGATCGCAGGTACCGCAAGAAGCATGGGTATCGTTGTAGAAGACTAATAGGAGGGTGCCAAGATGAAAAGAGGAAAGAAATACGTAGAAGCTGCAAAAAACATCGAGCGCGCTACTCTGTACGAAGCAAATGATGCTATTGCACTTGTTAAAAAGACCGCTACCGCTAAATTCGATGAGACCGTAGAACTGCATGTTCGTACCGGTTGTGATGGACGTCATGCAGATCAGCAGATCCGTGGTGCAGTTGTACTGCCTCATGGTACCGGAAAAACCGTTCGCGTACTCGTATTTGCTAAAGGCGTAAAAGCTGATGAAGCTGCTGCCGCTGGTGCAGATTATGTTGGTGCAGAAGAACTGATTCCGAAGATTCAGAATGAAGGATGGCTGGATTTTGACGTTGTAGTAGCTACCCCCGACATGATGGGCGTAGTTGGACGTCTGGGTCGTGTTCTGGGACCGAAGGGCCTGATGCCCAACCCTAAAGCTGGTACTGTAACCATGGATGTTACCAAGGCTATCAACGAAATCAAAGCTGGTAAAATTGAGTATCGTCTGGACAAGACCAACATCATTCATGTTCCGATTGGAAAGGTTTCCTTTACCGAAGAGCAGCTGCTGGACAACCTGAATGCTATCATGGGCGTTCTGGCAAAAGCTAGACCTTCTACCTTGAAGGGAACTTATATGAAGAGCGTTGTTGTGGCTTCCACCATGGGCCCCAGCGTTAGACTGAATCCTATCAAATATATGAACGCATAATTTTTCGATGTGACATGGCACTTTCAAAATGTCCCGAAATAATGAAAGCATAAGAAAAAGCTCCAGTATTTACTGGGGCTTTTTCTTATACAGCAGGAGATTTTGTCCCTGTTGTACAAAAACCTTTGGGAGGATCTGTATGCTGCTTCAAAGGGAGTTTGGCTGCCTTTTATTTCTTCTTTGATGTTTATATGGGTGAAGTGAAGAAAATGTATTTGACAAGGATTTTTGGTCAGTGTACCTTTAGAATAAGGAGGGAAAATCAGAATGAAAGAAAATTGGATATCAAAAGTATACCATAGAAGATTATGGTTGCTGTTATGGGGAGTTGTCTTGCTGGCACTTAATTTGTCCTGCACAATGGTATGTGAGGCAAAAGCTTCGGGAAAAGAGACTTATCTTAGTTCCAATGAGGGAGCCCAGGATTACGATTTTTATGGTGAGCCTGTCTCATCCTATCTGATTGCAGATGCTTCCGGGTATATCAGAATATCCGCTTTGGATACAGGCTATGTTCTTAGCGAATCTTTTGACACCAACTATCAGTATCAAAGTCAGGAATACATTGAGTACGAACTTCCTTTATTTGGGGGATTTTATGCCGGAACAGATGCCTATTACCTCGTATTTGGTCAGAATAACCTGAATGAAAAAAACACGAAGGAAGTCTTGCGCGTTGTTCGATATGACAGGAATTGGAATCGAACCGGAAGTGTTTCTCTGAAAGGCGCAAATACAACGAAGCCTTTTCATGCAGGAAGTCTTCGGATGGCAGAGCAGGATGGTTATCTCTATATTCGTACCTGTCACGAGATGTATACGTGTTCTGATGGATACAATCATCAGGGTAATTTGACGGTGGTTGTGAAACTGGATGATTTTACTCTAGCCGGTTATGCGGATTTTGAGACAAGTCATTCCTTTAATCAATATATTTTATTCGATGATGAGGGAAATTTGATTACACTGGACCATGGTGATGCCAATCCGGAACGGGCAGCTCTTCTGAGACGGTACAATCGGGCAGATAGTGACAGTTATCCTTTTGAAAATGGATTGAAGAACGGTTATTTTGAAGGATATGATAACGAGAGAGTCAGCCTGATTACTTATCAGGGCGGGATCGGTGATAATGACACGAGATCTGCCATGGGAGGAATGGAGTATTCTTCCACCAGTTATTTAACAGCAGGAAATTCTTCTCCCCAGGATATGGAGGAAATCTCTTCCGGTGATGTGAGAAATGTCTATGTCACGGTTACCGATAAAGTGGATTTTACAGAAAGCGGAACAACTATTAAGTGGTTTACCAACTATAAGAACAAGGACCATAAATATGCATCGAATCCTCAGCTTGTTAAGCTCAGTGACGAATCTTTCCTTCTCCTGTGGGAAGAATATGAAGGCGAGGCCTGGTATCTCAGAGAGTCCAACGGAAAAATATCCTATGTATTTATTGATGGGGAGGGTAATGCCGTGAGCTCCGTCTACACGGTGAAGGGGAGACTTTCTGACTGTAAGCCTGTAGTATATAAAGGAAAAGTCATGTGGTTCGTTACAGACGATGAAAACATTACCTTTTATTCCGTTAATCAGAAGGGAAAACTGACGAAAAATAATGGGTCTTATCCTTCCGGAATGATTGTGTATCCTTGTGCCATCGAAAACTGTCAGATGATTTTTACCAAGGTTGGTTCCATTAACAGCAGCTGGGATGAAATAAGCAAATCGATTGGTATGGCAAAGGGAGATCAGGTTCTGAAGAAAGACGAAGATTATTACCTTCGTGATACCAGTTGGAGATATTATGGTGAAACTGTTCTGGCTGTAACTCAGAAAGTGGCTGCTCTGGGAGAATTTTATTACGGAGAGACCTCCTTTACAATCGAGCCGATTCGTTCTCAGTCGATTTTGAACTCTGTAAAAATAACAGATCAGGGAGTGAAGCTTTCCTGGGAACGGGAGAGCGGTGCTATAGGGTATAAAATATACCGGAAAATCGGCGGCGGAAGTTATGAGTGTGTGAAAACCATTAAGAAAAATCGTACAGTTACATGGACAGACACCGATGCGGATCAGGTCGGTAAGCAATATACATACTATATTAAAGCGTTTACCGGAGATGGAAGCAAATATTATTACGCAGATAAGTCCAGGAAGCTTTCTGTAACATTACAGCTCGCAGCGCCTCAATTGACGGGTGTATCTAATCTTGCGGATGGAGTTCAGATACAATGGAAATCGGTTGCAGGGGCAAAAAAATATCGAGTCTTCAAAAAGGTCGGCAGCGGCAGCTGGAAAAAGGTGGGAGATACGACATCGACAGAATTGACAGATAAAACAGCGGAGTCGGGAACAACTTATTGCTATACGGTACGCTGTATTTCCAACGATGGAAAATCTTACACCAGCAGTTATGATGCGAAGGGGAAAACGATTGTATATCTTTCCAGACCGAAAATATCAGAACTTTCCAATCAAAAAGATGGTGTTAAAGTCAGTTGGAAAAAGGTGTCCGGAGCTGCCGGCTATCAGATACAGTATTCTGCGGACAACAGCTTCTCCAAGGCGGTAAGCGTTAAGGTAAAAGGGGCTGACACCCTGTCAGAAATAATAAGCGGACTTTCCAAGGGAAAAACCTATTATGTACGTATACGGGCGTATACAACGGTATCCGGCAAAAAGTATTATTCGGCCTGGAGCAGTACCAAAAAGTTTGTCAGATAAAGAAAAAGCAGATAAAATAAGGTGAAAACAGATTTTTTACAAATGCTTTTCAGAAAGAATGTAAGCCGCACTCCGATTAGAGAGGCGGTGTCAAGCAAAAAAATGAAAAATAGTACTTGACAAGAACCAGAATTTATGGTAATTTATGAAAGTCTGTAGAAGATACTACAGCATATACCACTGCCGAAGACAGCAGGTGCCGTAAGGCATAAGTTGAAAACGCCTGCCGAGGAAGAATAAGTTTCACAAAAAGTGAAGTTGTGTCCTCCTGTCGGTGACGGGAGGATTTTTTTTCCCATTGCAGAGGTACCTATCTGTGGTCTTGATGACTACGCAAAATTTATAAGGAGGTAACCGAATCCATGGCTAAAGTAGAAGAAAAACAGCCGGTTGTTCAGGAAATTGCTGAGCTGCTTGCCGATGCGAAATCTGCTGTTCTGGTAGACTACCGCGGAATCACCGTTGAAGCCGATACTCAGCTGCGTAAGCAGGCGAGAGAAGCTGGCGTTGTTTATCGTGTATACAAGAACACTCTGATGAACATCGCGATGAAAGGAACCGAGTTCGAAGCTCTGGCTGGAGACCTGAAGGGACCGAGTGCCATCGCTGTTTCTAAGGAAGATGCTACTGCTCCCGCAAGAGTTGTTGCTACTTTCGCAAAGACCAACGACAAGATTTCCCTGAAAGCTGGCGTTGTAGAAGGCGAATATTACGATACCAAGGGAATCAATGCAATCGCTCTGATCCCTGGAAGAAACGAGCTGCTGTCCAAGCTGCTTGGAAGTCTGCAGTCTCCTATTGCAAACTTTGCTCGTGTTATTAAGCAGGTTGCAGAGCAGAAAGCAGAAGCATAAGATTAATTTATTGCTGGAATTTAATTAACAAGACTATCACTATTAAAAGAAAATAATCGGAGGAAAATAAAATGGCAAAACTGAGTATTGATGAGATCATCGCAGCAGTTGAAGAGCTGAGCGTATTAGAACTGAATGACCTGGTTAAAGCTTGTGAAGAGAAATTTGGCGTATCTGCAGCAGCAGGCGTTGTAGTTGCAGCTGGCGCAGCAGCACCCGCTGAGGAAGAGAAAGATTCCTTTGACGTAGAGCTGACTGACGTTGGTCCTAACAAAGTTAAAGTTATCAAAGTTGTTCGTGAGCTGACCGGTCTGGGCCTGAAGGAAGCTAAAGCTGTTGTTGACGAAGCTCCCAAGGTATTCAAGAACGAAGTATCCAAAGAAGAAGCAGAAGCTGCTAAGGCTGCTCTGGAAGCTGAAGGTGCAAAAGTTACTCTTAAATAATTTTTTCGCCTATAGAAAAAAGACCGCGCAAGCGGTCTTTTTTTGTGCAATAGGAAACTCTGTTCCTATTGCATAAAACCCTCCGGGAGGATGAGCATGCCGCTAAAAAGGAAGTTTGGCTGCAGAAGCAGCCGCGCGGCAGCGCGAGAGTTCCGCGAGCGGAACTCTTTATTCTACACAAAATTCTTTATATAAAAGCATTGGTATCATGGGATCCATAGTATGAAATGTTCACATTTTCTTGACAGGAGTATCACAGTTTTACCATAGAGGAAACACAAACCCGACACAGGTCTTGGATATATTATAACCATCAAAAGAAAATACGGGTCAGCAATTCATACCCATTTATGATGGAAAAAAATGGGCAATGAACGGAGCCTATGCAATATATTCAGGAGGTGTCGATTATGTACGAATACGAAAACAATACAGAGAACAGGGAAGATCGTAATTATACAGAAGAACCGGATAATAGAATCTGCGGGAACGGAACAGAGAAAACATCTCTGGAAAGACCGAAGAAAAAAGGAAAAGTTTTTATGAAGCGGATGGCGGGAGTCACTGCCATGGCCGTGACATTTGGATTGATTTCCGGCGGAATATTCCAGGCCATGGCCCAGAACAGTTTGGAAGCTTTGAAAGAAACGTCCAATGCCGGTACCGCAAGAGCGGCCACCAGTATGGCTTCATCTTCTTCTTCCGACAGTATCCTGGAAATGGATAATTCAGATAATCTGACAGTACAGGAAGTCACGAGAATCGTACTTCCTTCCACCGTAGCCATTAACTGCACCGGTACAGAAATTATCAGTACCTTCTGGGGCAATGCACAGCAGCAATACAGCAGCTGCGGTACCGGTATTGTTGTAGGTGAAAGTGAAGAAGAACTGTTGATTGCAACGAACTGTCATGTAGTGAATGACAGTGATACCATTTCTGTAAGCTTTATTGATGACGCAGAAGCAGATGCTCTGATTAAGGGAACGGATCCGGATAATGATTTGGCTGTCATTGCAGTAAAACTTCAGGATCTTACCGAAGAGACTCTGGAACAGATTTCTGTAGCGGAGTTGGGAGATTCCGATAGTCTGGAAGTTGGAGAACAGGTGGTTGCCATCGGTAATGCCCTGGGATATGGTCAGTCAGTAACCACAGGAATTGTCAGTGCTCTGAATCGTGAAGTTGTTACAGAACAGTCCACCAGCCTGTTGATTCAGACGGATGCCGCCATCAATCCCGGAAACAGTGGCGGTGCATTGGTAAATATGCAGGGACAGGTAATCGGTATCAACTCGGCAAAATATTCCGATGAAGAAGTCGAAGGTATGGGATATGCCATTCCCATCAGCGCAGCATCTCCGATTTTGGATGAACTGATGAATCGGGAAACCAGAGAACAGGTATCCGAAGAAGACAGTGCGTATCTGGGAATTCAGGGACAGGATATCGATGAAAGAATTTCCTCGGCTTACAATATGCCGGAAGGAGTTTATCTGGTAAATGTAATGAAAGATTCTCCGGCAGACAATGCCGGTCTCCGAAATGGTGATATTCTGGTGGAATTCGATGGAACTCGTGTGGATTCCGTAGAAACCCTGCAGAATATGCTGAAATATTATTCAGCCGGCGAGATCGTTCCTGTCACAGTAAAACGTGTGGAAAAAGGCGAGTATGTGGAGTATGAGCTTAATGTTTTGCTGGAGCATCAGAACTAATACAGAGACATGCCGACCGACAGGATAGAAAGAAAAGCTTCCTCAGCGGCAGCAATCCATAATTTCCAATAAAAAAACTGTCATCGGAATTGAGGCGTGAACCGGCCCCAAAAGTCAGATGGCAGTTTTTATGTATTAGATGGAATTATTTAAACGTGATGTATTAATTGAAATCCTTATTCTTTATTCGCCGGACATGGGCATATTCATTTTGCGGAAAAGCTGAATCAATGCTTTGCCAAGGGCCAGAACCAGAACAGCGGCAGCAATGGCTTCCGGAATTCCGGATGCTGTGACGGTTCCCATAACCAGTCCCCAGACAGCGTTAACAGCGACATTTTTGGCTTCCGCATACTGCTGAGCCAGCAATACATAGATACTGCCCATTACGGTTACCGTGTTGACCATGGATCCTAAAAATCCAACCAGGGGAAGAGCGATGATCTGGTTCAGACGAATCTTGCTGAACAGAATCCAAAGCCATCCGGCAGCAACACCGATCAGTACGCGGCATCCAACGGAAATCCAGAGAGCTTTCAAAGCACCGACAATTCCTGTTGTACTCAGGAAAGGGGAAAATGCGAAGGATAACAGCGTAGGAGCAAAAGTATTGCTCAGCAGCGAGCAGATTCCAAAGACAAGGCCAAGGATTGCTCCGGCGGACGGTCCCAGAAGAATGGCACCGATGATGACGGGGATGTGAACGGTTGTCGCCTTAATGATGGGCAGCTGAATCATACCCAGAGGTGTGTTGGCAAGAACAATAACAATTGCTGCCATAAGTGCGACACTGACCATCCAACGGGTGTCGTGTTTCTGTTTTTTCATAATTTACCTCCTTGTTATCATTCCTTTAGAAAGGATACAATACGGGCTCATTATATCATTAAGATGTCGGATAGACAAGAAAAGATAGAAAAAAAGCTGATTTTGTTTTTCTTTATCGAATTATGACCGGTGTATAAAAATGTAAAAAATTGTGTAAATATCAGGGATGATTGTTAGTAATTAAGGAAGAAAAAGGCAAAACATAAAAGATATACATACAAAAGGCTTGCTTTTTCAAGGGTAATATGAGAAAATCGAAAAAGTATCATGTTATTTATTAATTTCATCTCAGGCATCATGTGAAAGGTCATGTTACATCTCGACCGGGGGACCGTCTGGAGGGGAGGCATTGAAATCACAGCAATGCGATGACGACGGGAAGTTAATGAATAGGCAAGAAAAGAGGAGAGACAATGAAGAAAAAAGGAAACATCATCAAACTTGTGCTCATTGCTCTGATTTTCCTGGTAGGAGGATACACGGTATTGTTCGGTATCGGCGGATACGGCAGTGCAAAGAACATTATCCTCGGCCTGGATGTTCGCGGCGGTGTAAGCATTACCTATGAAGTTGCAGATGAGACATTTACCGCATCGGACTTCGCAGACACAAAGAGCAAGCTGGAAAGCCGTGCTCAGGCGCTCAGCACAGAAGCGGAGGTTTATCAGGAAGGCGATAGACGAATTGTTGTAAATATTCCTGGTGAGACCGATGCAGAGGCTACTCTGGATAAACTGGGACAGCCCGGAAGTATTTCTTTCGTAACCTATGAATCCGACGGAACGGAAAAAGTATGGCTGGAAGGTGAAGACATCCAGACGGCCAGAGCCGGAGAACAGCAGGAAGAGCTGACCGGTGCTACCAATTATGTTGTAGAACTTACCATGTCCGGTGAAGGTGCTCAGAAGTTTGAAGAAGCAACAACAGAGAATCTGAACCAGATTATCTATATCGTTTATGATGGTGAAATCATCAGTCAGCCTGTAGTAAACTCTGTCATCAGCGGCGGACAGGCTGTGATTGAGAATATTGAATCCGCAGAAGAAGCAGAGTACCTGGCTACCATGATTCGTATCGGTAACCTGAAACTCCAGCTGAATACGATCAGCCATAAGACCGTAGGTGCAAGACTGGGTGCCGAAGCTCTGTCCAAGAGTATTATGGCCGGTCTGATTGGTCTGCTGCTGATCTGTGTATTTATGATTATCATTTACCGCATCCCGGGTGTAGTAGCATCTTTTGCACTGTTCTTCTACACCATGCTGGTTATGCTGGCACTCAATGGTTTCAACTTTACATTGACCCTGCCCGGTATTGCCGGTATTATCCTGGGTATCGGTATGGCAGTTGACGCCAACGTTATTATCTATACCAGAATTCGTGAAGAACTGGCAGATGGACAGCCGGTAGAAACTGCCATTAAGACTGGTTTCAATAAAGCAAATTCTGCTATTATCGATGGCAACGTTACCACTTTGATTGCTGCTTTCGTATTGATGTGGCAGGGATCCGGTACCGTTCAGGGCTTTGCACAGACTCTGGCTGTTGGTATTCTGGTTTCCATGTTCACTGCCCTGGTGGTATCTCGTATCATCATGATGGCTCTGTATCGTCTGGGATTGAAAGATCCGAAGTATTATGGTATAGAAAAGTCCAGAAAGAGACTGTACATTGTTAACAAGAAGAAAATTTTCTTCGCTGTTTCCTGTGTCATCATCGTTGTTGGTTTCGCAATCGGCGGTATGAATGCCGGCAATGGAAAGGGTATTTTCAATACGAGTATTGAATTCCAGGGTGGTAAAGCTCTGACTGCTGATTTTGACAAGGCTTATACCATTGATGAATTCAATGCAGAAGTAAAACCTGCCATTGAAGAGATCATTGGAAGCACCGATGTTCAGGCACAGAAGGAAACCAATTCCAATCGTTACACCATCAAGATGAAAGATGTGGATGAATCCCTGGTTACCAGCATCAAGGAAACCCTGATTAATGATTTCGGTGCGAAGGAAGACAACTTTGAAGAATCCTATATCAGTGCAACCATTAGTAATGAGATGACCAGAAGCGCAATCATTGCTACGATTCTGGCAACCATCTGTATGCTGCTCTACATCTGGATTCGTTTCAGCAATGTACGTTTTGCATTCAGTGCAGTTATTGCCCTGATTCACGATGTGGTAATTCTGCTGGTATTCTACATGGTATCCCGTACTTCTGTAGGAACCGCATTCATTGCCTGCGTTCTGACCATTGTTGGTTATTCCATCAACGCTACCATTGTTATCTTCGACAGAATTCGTGAGAATCTGAAGGCCAATATTAAGAAACGCAGTCTGGAAGAGATTATTGATGATAGTATTACTCAGACGCTGACAAGAACCATCAATACATCTTTGACCACTTTTGTGACAGTATTGATGATCTTCGTTCTGGGCGTTCCTTCTATTCAGGAGTTTACTCTGCCCATTATGGTAGGTATCATTGCCGGCGGTTATTCTTCCGTATTTATCACCGGTCCCCTGCTGCATGTAATGGGTAAAAAGGTACTGGGTGCTGCAAAAGCAGAAAAAAGCAAAACAAAGAAATAATAAAACAGAAAGTTTTCCCGGAAGAAGCCGAAGGAGAACATGGTAATCTGTGAAGAATCAGAAAAGACTGTTTGCTCCGGCAGCAGTCTTTTCCGGCTATAAGGAGGTTATGCAACATGAGAGATGATAACTGCATTTTTTGTAAAATTGCCAACGGAGATATTCCCTCTGCAACCATTTATGAGGATGATATGTTTCGCGTCATTCTGGATCTGGGACCGGCAAGCAAAGGCCATGCCCTGATTCTGCCCAAGGAACATTTTGCAGATGTGACAGAGTTGGATGATGTCTATGCAGAGAAGGTATTGAAGTTAGGCGCAAAAATTGGCGGAGCCATGAAAAAGAGTCTGGGATGTGCCGGTTTTAACCTGGTTCAGAACAATGGTATTGCTGCCGGTCAGACCGTATTTCATTTTCACATGCACGTAATTCCCCGGTATGAGAACGGACCGGAAATGGTTGCCTGGGTTCCCGGCAGCTATGAGGAAGGCGAAATGGAGAAGACGGCTGAGGAGATCAGAAAAGCATTATAAAAAAGAGCAGCATTATAAAAAATCAGCATTATAAGAAAGCAGCATTATAAGAAAGAATAGAAAAAGCGGACCCTTTATGGCAGGGGATCCGCTTTTTCTATTCATTTTCCAGAGGTGTTTATTTCGATGCCAATTCATTCAGCATATCGGAGATGGTGTTGACGGCATCTCCCATGGAACTGGATGCCATAGCATTCATGTAATCATTTCGATGGTCATAAACGTGATGAATGCGTTCCAGGAGAAGTTCATCCTTAACCTCTTCCTCTGCAATTACTTCACTGAAGCCCTGCTTCCTGAAGGAAGCCGCATTGAGAATCTGATCACCGCGGCTGGCAGCAGCCGACAGAGGAATCAGGATATTCGGTTTTCGAAGAGCCAACAGTTCGCAGATTGCGTTGGCGCCTGCCCGGGAAATCACTACATCCGCCATGGCAAACAGATCCTTCAAAGGCTGGGAAACGTATTCATACTGAACATAACCAGGGGTTCCGGTCAGTGCCTCATCCAGGTTGTTCTTTCCGCAGATATGTACAACCTGAAATTCGGAAAGAAGCTGGGGAAGTATGCTGCGGACTGCCTTGTTGACAGCAACCGATCCCAGACTGCCTCCGATTACCAGAATAACAGGTTTGTTGTCCTGGAAGCCTGTGTAAGCCAGTCCGGCTTCTCGTGTTCCGGTAAGGAGTTCCTGACGGATGGGACATCCGGTAACAACGGCCTTGCCTTTCGGCAAATTGCGGGCTGTCTCGGGGAAGTTGCAGCAAATCTTCGTAGCAGAAGGCAGACTGATTTTATTTGCCAATCCGGGAGTCATATCAGATTCATGAATAATTACCGGAATATGGAGCCCTTTTGCGGCCAGTACAACGGGAACGGTAACAAATCCTCCTTTGGAGAAGATGACGTCGGGTTTATACTTTTTTAAGAGGCTTCTGGCTTCACCAAATCCTTTCAGAACCCGGAAAGGATCTGTAAAATTCTTCAGATCGAAATAGCGGCGTAGTTTTCCGGAGGAAATTCCGTCATAGGGAATTCCGGCTTTTGTAACTAATTCTTTTTCCATTCCATTTTTAGAGCCAATGTAACGTACTTCAAAGCCGCGTTCTTTCAAAGCAGGAAGAAGGGCCAGGTTGGGAGTAACATGGCCAGCTGTGCCGCCGCCGGTAAGGATAATTCGTTTCATGAATACCTCCTTATTGCTGTTCCGATTTGTACTGCTTCAATGCTCTGGACAACTGATCCGGGCATGAGGTGGGTCTGCTGCCGCAGCGGATTCCTTCCAGGCGTGAAATGACTTCATCAATATCCATGCCTTCTACCAGCTTGCTGATGCCCTGGGTGTTGCCGCTGCATCCGCCTAAAAAAGTGACATTGGTTAATTTATTATCCTGAATATCAAATGAAATTACTTGAGAACAGGTTCCTTTTGTTCTGAACTGCATAATATTTCCTCCCATCATAAATTTTGCTTTTTGTTTACCCGCTTTTTGTTTTCGAAATTCCTGTTTTGCTTTTGGAATTCCAGATCATTGGAAGCGAGTATAGATAAAGTAATAAATCTGAAAAACAGTATAGCACAAAATGATAGTTTTGTGCAGGGAATGAAGAACTTTTTGAGTCATGACAGTTTTTGAGCCAGGGCAGCTTTTGAGCCAGAACAGCTTTTGAGACTGCTGGTCAGAAAAAGGAGATAGTGAGAAAAAACGGAGATAAAAGAAAGAAAAAAGTTAAAATATGACAATAAAAAGAGAAAAATAAAAGAAAAAAACGAACGAATCATGGCCAATACCTCTTTTTTTCTGAAAAGAAATCTGTATAATAAGTAATAGCAGCAGACTGCTGATGGAAATGAAAGAAGGGGGAGTATGGTATGGTGGTATTTTGGGATCACGGGCGCGGATTGCTTGTTCTTACCATAATAGCAGTTCTCGGATTGTACTGGCGTTTTCGTGTTACGATGAGATATCGAAGAATCATGAAGCAATGCGAGAGTGTGGATGTAACAAAAGATCGATATCTTCGGACCTGGAGATCGCAGATGGAAGAATTGTCGCAGATGCGAAACGGTTTCGGAAACTTAGCTGTTTTCCTTCAAAAGGCTTTGAGGAAGTATCGGGTTCGCGGAATTACTCTTCATCGATGGAATCAGCTGGCAGATGTTGCAGCTGGCATAGATATTTTAGGGGGATTGATACTGGCAGGAATCTGTTTTTGGAGAAATCAGGATATACGAACCATCGTTTTCTATGGAGCAGCCGGAGTGGTGTTGGGCAGTGCCGGAATACTATTTGGTATTCTGTTGGACAACCGTCAGAAAGAGGAGCAGACCTGGATTTGTCTCCGGGATTGTTTTGAGAACAGAATCTTTCCTCAGATAACAAAAGAACCGGATGACAGGGATACCTGGTACGGCAGAGACCGGCCGGAATGGGGGCAGCGTACTTCGCCGGTATATATCATGAAGCCGGAAGAAGAGGCGGTGGTGGAAGAGATTTTCAAGGAGTATCTGTGGTAAGGCAGATGACGGTTTTTTCGACCACAGCCTTGTAAATATTATGAAACAAGAGTATACTAAAATATATGACGAAATACCTGGTTCATATAAGGGAGGAAGTTACATATGAAAGCTGTTAAATTTGATTATGGAAAAGCAGGTGCTTTTTTAAGAAAGGAAGAAATCAGTGCAAAAAAACCAGCGGTTTTTGCAGCAAAAAAAACACTGACAGAGAAGACAGGTGCAGGCAATGACTATCTGGGATGGATTGATTTGCCGATTTCTTATGATAAAGAAGAATTTGACCGGATTAAAAAAGCAGCAAAAAAAATTCAGGAAGATTCGGATGTGCTGCTGGTGATTGGTATCGGCGGATCCTATCTGGGAGCCCGTGCTGCTATTGAATTTCTTCGTCATAATTTTTACAATAGTGTGGACAGTGAGACCCGGAAAACACCGGAAATTTATTTTGTTGGAAATAATATCAGCAGTACATACATTACCCACCTGATGGATGTATTGAAGGACAAGGATTTTTCCATCAATGTCATTTCTAAATCCGGTACCACAACCGAACCGGCCATCGCTTTCCGCATTTTTAAAAAGATGATCACTGACAAATATGGAAGAGAAGAAGCGGCCGGCAGAATCTATGCTACCACAGATAAGGCCAGAGGAGCTTTGAAAAAGCTTGCAGATGAGGAAGGTTATGAAACCTTTGTGGTTCCGGATGATGTTGGCGGACGTTTCTCTGTATTGACCGCCGTGGGTCTTCTTCCCATTGCAGTCAGCGGTGCGGACCTGGATGCTTTGATGCAGGGTGCAGCAGATGCTAGACTCGATTGTCTGGAAAAAGAGTATGAGGAAAATGATGCGCTGCTGTATGCGGCCTGCCGCAACATTCTCCATGACAAAGGCGGAGCCATCGAAATTATGGCGAATTACGAGCCGAGTCTGCATTATATTTCTGAATGGTGGAAACAGTTGTATGGAGAGAGCGAGGGAAAAGACCATAAAGGAATCTTCCCGGCATCTGTAGATCTTACTACCGATCTTCATTCCATGGGACAGTTTATCCAGGATGGTGCCCGCATTTTATTTGAAACGGTAATCGATGTAGAGGAGTCTTCCTGTACGGTTACCCTGGAGGCGGAAGAAAATGATCTGGATGGATTGAACTATTTGGCTGGAAAAACCGTAGATTTTGTCAATAAAAATGCAATGAATGGAACCATTTTGGCTCATACAGACGGAAATGTGCCCAATCTGATGGTTCACGTGGCCCGCCAGGATGAGTATGCACTGGGCCAGCTGTTCTATTTCTTTGAATTTGCCTGTGGTATCAGCGGATATATGCTTGGGGTAAATCCTTTTAATCAGCCGGGTGTAGAAAGCTACAAGAAAAATATGTTTGCTCTTCTTGGAAAACCGGGATATGAGGCAGAAAGAGAAAATCTGCTGAAACGTCTTTAATCCGACGGAAGCCGCATCAAGAATAGAATGAATTTATATTGTATATAGTTTTTCACAAAGAAAGGCAAATGCTGTCCCGGGACAGCATCTGCCTTTAATAAAGGAATTCTCTATATTTCACAGCAGGATTAAACAAAATCGTCTTCTTCAATGACCTGTATTTCAAGAAAATCGAAAGGAATGGTCTCCATAAAGTTATCCTGACGAAATCTGGTTTTTGCATGGAGCTGAAATTCGCGAATGTTGCTGTCCAGCCAGATGGGAATCGGGAGATCCAATTCCATACAGGTTTTTTCCAAAGCATCCAGAACTTTTTTCGTCCGTTTGTGATCCGTATCATCCGGAATCAGGATATCTGAAATCATATGATTATCTTTCCACTGCTTTGACCATAGACGGAACATAAATGGTCCTCACTCTCTTATTGATTCTTGCAGTACAGGAAAGAAGAAAAGAATTTTGTGAGTATTCTGGATCTTTCCCGTTTGCTGGGATCAGTATAACGGATTCCAACAAGGATGTAAAGAGAAGAAATGAAAAGAAGAAATGAAGAAAAAAGTAAAAAAACGGCACCGCTAAAGAGAAAAGGGAAAGAAACGGCACTACTTGAAATACGGATTATTTTGTTGTAGAATATAAAGAAGTATATCTTTAATGGGGGAGGAGGAGAAGA
>JAQXIM010000063.1 GCA_029007785.1 Clostridiales bacterium
CTCAATGACATATATACCTCCTGCCAAATCTGTGATATTTATACTCTGTACCTCATGATAAACATTTTTCCCGAGTTAATTTTTTAATTCATACCTCCTGACTCGCTCTATCCAATAATAATAGTGACTGACCGCAATTGCATAGTAACCTTCTGCAAGTTAGATCTCATTCCCCAAAAACCATCTCCATTCACCCGCATTCGCATTTTCTTTCCTGCACAGCCAATGTTCCGAAATATGGTGTATATATTATCACAAAATCAATTATGTGAAAACTATTCATTTTCTTTTCTATTCTCAGTCCAATCTTTTGGTTGTCCGGTATCTTGATATAAATCCAATTACATTTTAACAATCTCCATACATTTCATATACTCTCCTCTTTTTTTATTGTTTTTTTATTGTTTTTTTATTTTTCCTTGTTTTCTTTTTAAAAGTATGATACAATCATCTAACTTGTTATACCAATTTAACAGTAGAAGAAAGGAGCTTTTCATGAACGACAAAAAACGAGGTTCATTTTCCGGCCATATCGGATTTATCTTAGCCGCTGCCGGAAGTGCGATCGGATTAGGAAATATGTGGCGTTTCCCTTATCTGGCCGCCCAGTATGGAGGAGGTATCTTTATTTTAGTTTACATCCTCCTGGCACTTACATTTGGATTTACACTGATGACCACAGAAATTGCAATTGGACGTAAAACAGGGCTCAGCCCGATCCAGGCCTATAAGGTTTTAGATTCCCACTTTGGATTTCTTGGATATCTGACACTTTTGGTTCCTACGATTATCCTTCCTTATTATTGCGTTATCGGCGGTTGGGTAATCAAATATATGTTTTCCAGTATTGCCGGAACCCCTGGTATGGCAGACAGCAGCTTTTTCGGAAGCTTTATCGGAATGCCTTCCGAACCGGTTGCCTGGTTCCTGGTATTTCTTGCTCTGGTTGCCATCGTTGTTGTCAGCGGTGTTGAAAAAGGAATTGAACGTATCAGTAAACTGCTGATGCCTTTCCTGCTGCTCCTGACCATCGGTATTTCCATTTATGTAATCACAATTCCCGGTTCCATGGATGGATTGAAATATTATCTCCTTCCTGATTTTTCAAACTTCTCATTAAAGACCGTTTGTGCTGCCATGGGACAGATGTTCTTTTCCATGAGTATTGCCATGGGCATTATGGTTACATACGGTTCCTATACCCCCAAGGAAGTATGTATGTCCAAATCTGTTAACCAGATTGAGTTCTTTGATACTCTGGTTGCTTTTCTGGCAGGCTTAATGATTATCCCTGCTGTATTCGTTTTCAGCGGGGAAGAAGGACTTGCTTCCGGCGGCCCCGGACTGATGTTCATTACTCTGCCCAAGGTATTTGACAGCATGGCAGGCGGCAGAATCATTGGCAGTCTGTTCTTTATACTTGTATTTCTGGCTGCGCTGACAAGCGCCATCTCCGTTATGGAAGCCATCGTTTCCATGGTAATTGACCGTTGGAAGATGAGCCGCAGAAATGCATGCCTTTTCATTTTCGTGCTTTGCATCTGCATCGGTATCCCCACCTCTCTGGGAAATGGTATGTGGGCTAATCTGAAGATACTTGGTATGGATCTGCTGACCTTCTTCGACTACCTCAGCAACAGCGTTTTGATGCCTATTGTTGCTCTGTGCACCAGTATTATGGTTGGCTGGGTCATCGGACCGAAGGTAATCTGCGATGAAGTAACCCGCAACGGAGAAAAATTCGCCCGGGAAAAGATCTTCAATATTATGGTCCGCTACGTTGCACCGATTCTGCTTGTGGTAATCCTTGTTTTCTATAACATGGCTCAGTTCGGCTTTATTCAGTTCTAAAAATACTGCAGAATAATCATTCACACCGTATCCTCCGTTCTGGAATTCCTATCCAGACGGAAGATGCGGTGTTTTTTTCCCCGCCTGACCTTCTGAACAAACCTTGGGTAAAATATCCGGTTATTTTTCCCGCTATTATTCCCCGATTAGTTTCACTCGAATCATTTCATGATGAACAGCCGGAAGGTATTTCTCCACCAGGTCCGAAGTACGAAAAACGATGCTGGAAGTATTTACGCTGGGATGACATCCAATATATTCAAAACCCAGTATCTCCTCATCAATCAACAGCTGCACCTTATTGTTATGATCAAACTGAAGCCCCATAACCGTGACCGATCCAGGAGTAAGATTCAGATATGTCTCCATAGCCTCCGGAGAAGCAAAAGAAAGACGAGCCGTACCAATCTGGGAACTGAGCTCCTTTGTTTTGAAAATCTTCTCCCCCGGCATCAAAAGCAAATAGTATTTCGTTTTCTGTCGGTTGCACAAAAAAAGATTCTTGACTACATGAATATGAAATAGTTCCTCCACATCCCGACAATCTTCCATCGTCATTGCAGCGGGGTGATCCACCTGCCGGAAAGGAATATTCAATTTCTCCAGCAATTCGTAGGTTTCAATTTCCTTTTCCAACCGATTCTCCAGATTCTCCGGTTTTCCCTCTATTATCTGTAATTTTCCCATTTTCTTTTCATTCCCATATCCTTTTCTGGATGGTTTTTTCCTTTCTATGTTCTTCTGCTTTCTATATCATATATGAAAAATCAGCAGAAAAACAAGTCTTTTCTTCCTGTTATATGAATTTTTATACGCTGCATCTTCTCTTTTATTTCATTTGTGTTTTATATTTTAATCATTTTTATCGTAAATTTCACTTTTCTATTAAATATGTTTGATAAATTACATTCATATCTAGATTTCTGATATCCCACGATTTCCACGGTTTTATCTTTGTTTTTCATACTATTTATGTACTTTATATTTATTATTTATATATTGTACTCATGTTTTTTGTAGTTGCATTTTTATAATTATGTATTATTATATAAACAGATCAGGAAAACGCAGTGCAAACAATGCACCGGTTTTTCAATATAATATAAAGCGCACGGAAATGCTTTTACGCCTACGCTGCAAGACTGATTCATCAAAGGAGGAAATACATTATGACCACCGCAATGACCATCGAAGAAAGAATTGCTGCTTTGGAAGCTAAAGTCGCTGAACTGGAAAACACTTTAACGGAAAAAACAAAACAGGTCGAAGAATACCAAGCTCAGATGGAGAACACCTCAAAGCAGATCAAAGAAAATGCTGCTAAAATTGAGAAAAACCGTGAGAATATTGAAAAGAACCGACGCGGACTGCTGGAGATCCTTACCAGCGGTGCTGCCAATGATATAAAAAACACGGTTGACAATATCCTGGAAGCCAACACGGCCAATCCTGATCCGGAACCTCGGGAAAAAGATCCCAATGCTCCGACCTTCTTTGGCGGCTTGGCTGAAGCTGCCGCTGATGACCGCGAAGCTGAAATCACAAATTATATCAACGCAAACAAATAATCGAATCGATAACGAAGAATTTCTGGATTATTCTGTTTGAAACAGTTTCTTTGAGCGGATCACAGACAGTCCCATGAAACTGTAAAACTATCACGCTGCCTCTTTCTTAAACATAGCGCCCCAGCTGTCGATCTTGTCGATAAGCAGGGGCGCTTATAAATTTCATTTTTTTACCCTAATGCAACATCAAGGATCATCATCAGTATAAATCCCACAACAAACCCCAGCGTTCCTATATTTTCTTTATCTCCCAAATGAGCTTCCGGAATCAGTTCTTCCACCACTACATAAATCATCGTGCCCGCTGCAAAGGAAAGAAACACCGGCATATATCGATGAACTCCTCCCACCAATAAGGCAGCTAAAACTCCGGCAGCCGGTTCCACCAGAGCAGACAGGCTTCCCAGAAAAAATGCTTTCCATCGCGGCAGCCCTTCTTTTAATAAAGGAAGTGACACAGCTGCTCCTTCCGGATAATTCTGAATACCGATACCTAAAGAAAGAATCCATGCTCCGGTCCATAAGGCTGGATTTCCAGGATTAGCGGCTGCCATGGAAAAAGCAGCGCCTACCGCCATCCCCTCCGGTATATTATGGAGAGTAATGGCCAACACCATCATTCGTGTACTCCGGCTAAGAAATTTTTGCTTTAATTCAGTGCCTGCCAGTCCCGACTTATTTTTTTCCAGACGCCGAAATAAACTATCTAAAAATAACAGTGCTAATACTCCGGCAAGAAAACCAAGAGATACAACCAGCCAACTGACCTGGCCATTCTGTTCCGCTTCTTCTATTCCGGGAATCAGCAGAGACCATATTGAGGCGGCAGTCATTACTCCGCCGGCAAATCCCAGAAAGAGACACTGAAGCGTATCGCTGATGGCATGACGTACGAAAAAAACATTCAGAGCTCCCAAAGCAGTAACTGCAAAAGGAAAGCAGGTGCCAAGAAAAGCCCAGCGTACGGTATCATTTATCATGAAGGATCTCCATAGTATTCTTTCCTATTCTATGCATGAACGAAAATCTTCGTGACGGATTTTTCTGGTGTATTTCTTTGTCTTGACCCTTCGACACTTTCTTGCTATGCTTATCACATATCATAAATATCTTGTTATGTAAGAATGCTGCCTGGAGTCGACTTCAGATCTGCTGAAAAACCGATGAACGAAGATCCATCCTCATGGATTCTGCATTGCCGGCATTTTTCCCAGGGTGCGTCATCCGGAGTTTTGGCAGAATAAAAGCGATGGGTAGGATTCTGAGTATCAGGAGTATGCGAAAGATTTGCCGGTCCTGCTGTCCTTCGTTCCACTTTACATTTTGTCAAAGGACAAGGGACTGGCAGAACAGATAACGACGGATTCCAAAAGGAGTCCGGGACGGTCTGAAGAGAAAGGAGAAGTTATGAACGAATCAGTATTGTTTCGTGGGATGAGGCATTTTTCCCACATGACTGCAGTTGCTGCATATGCCGGTCTTATGATGCTTATGCTTATACTGCTTCCGGTATCGGCTCAGGCTGCAAAGCTGTCGGCACCGAAGAACTTCCATATGGAAGAAGTGGACGATCGATATTTTATGCTGTCCTGGGATGCGGTGAAGGGCGCCGATGGCTACCGGGTAACCGTCGGCAGAGATATCAACAATCCGAACTATCAGATGTACACGAGTTCGACGAGCATCTGGGATACTTATGAGTTTGGTGAACATATGGAGTACCGCGTGTGTGCTTATAAGGATAAGACGGATGCAGACGGCAATGCATATCATAAATTCGGAATAAAGTCGAAGGTGATCGTGATTGAAAAAATGCTTCAGGCACCAGAGATTACATATGCCAATTCTGCAGGCATGAATTCCATCAAGCTGAAATGGAATCTTGTTCCGGGAGCCAGAACCTATCGGGTTTATCGTGCAGAGGAAGCGAAAGGAGAGTATCAGCTGATCGCAGAACCGGATGCTTCATCGGAAGGAAATTCCATAATCTTTACAGATAAAAATCTGGAGACAGGTAAAGCATGGTATTATCGTGTCACTGCCTGCGATGCTTATGCCACAAATCCGGAGAGCGTACCTTCGAAGACGGTATGTTGTGCGGCAGGACCGAAAATTCCTGAACCGTCTGCAGTATCCGGCGGTAAGGACCGGATCCTGCTGACCTGGAAGAAAATTTCCAATGTGGATGGCTATCAGATCCTTCGTTCCGAGAGTAAATCCGGAGAGTACAAATCCATCAAAACGATCGAGGATAACACGGTTACAGCGTTTACCAACAAGAATCTGACAACCGGAAAAACCTATTATTATAAGATGCGTTCTTATAAACTGGTGGATGGAGAAAAGCTTTACAGCTGGGAGAGCCCGGTGGTGAGTACGAAAGCATTGTGCGGAGCAGTGACGATCTCAAAGATCACGGCGGTGTCCGGTTCGGAGGCGACTCTGACCTGGAGCGAATCCAAGGATGCCAGCGGATACATGATCTATCGCTCCCAGTCAAAGGACAGCGGTTTCAAGAAAGTAAAGACAGTGAAATCAGCGAAGACTCTGAGTGCGACAGTGGGCGGTCTGGTCAACGGTGAGACCTACTATTTCAAAGTCCGCCCGTATCGTACCGTCGACGGCAAGAATTCCGGCGGCGATTACTCGCCTGTAAAATCACGTCTGATGAACCGGTTGGGATACTGGGATGAATCCTACCAGGATAAGTGCAAGCGCTTATGGGGAACCGATTACTACAAGGATTATTCCTCAGCGACAGAAGCAAAAAAGCATATGAAGACAATCAGCATCAAGGTGTGGGATATCAATTCGAAAGGCAGCAAATACACACGCACCATGTATCTGCAGGTCCATGAGAAGCTGGCAGAAACAGTGCAGCAGATTTTCAAGGAGATCTATGAGGGCAAGGAAAAGTTCCCGATCCATGATGTGGGCGGTTATTCCTGGCGCGGTGATAATTCCTCCTCAGAGCACTGCGAGGGTCTGGCCATCGACATCAATCCCGACGAGAATGCCATGATTAACCGGGAAACGGGCCAGGTTCTGGCGGGAAGCTTCTATAAACCGGGCAAGAATCCCTATTCCATCCCTGCCGACGGCGATGTGGTCAAAGCTTTCGCGAAGTATGGATTTTACTGGGGCGACTGGGGATGGAAAGTGGACTATATGCATTTTTCTTACTTCGGAACCTGATGAAAATTATGGAATCTGAGATCGAATTCCATGTATGTCGGCTTTCCGTTGATCGGACGAGTTTTTGATGATAATTGAGAGCTGCACAAAAAAAAGATGCCTTAGGCATCTTTTTTTGTACAGAGATAAGAATGAGCAGAGCTGCGAAAATATTAGTGTCCACCCCTTGCCTGATTATCTTTTCGGATTGTGTCCAGACATTCTGCCGGAACTTCACCGAACTCCCGGTATGCTGCTACCGTTTGACTCATCATCCTGTAATTCAGTGCTGTACCTTTCTCATCCGGAACATAGTCCACAGCACGGTCAGCGTCAATGCCAAATCTGCCAGCGGTTCCAACGGCATCGATATTAGCTCCCAGGAAAATAAATTCCCAGCCGCAGCTTTTTTTCTTATGCTGAATCATTTCCCTGACTTTTTCTGCCGAATATTGATGACTGGCATTTTCCTCTCCATCCGTGATGATAACAAACATTACTCTTTCCGCATGGTATTCCTTCAAAGTATTTTTCTGTACCAAAGCTATCTTGTGAATCGTCTTGCCAATGGCATCCAGCAAGGCCGTGGATCCTCCCACACAATAATCCCGATCAGTCATGGGTTTGATTGCCTCTAAAGGGATCCGGTCATGAAGCAGCTCATAGCGGTTATCAAAGAGCACTGTGGTGATAATACACTCACCATCCAATTTGTACTGCTGTTCCAGCATGGAATTATATCCGCCAATGGTATCCTTTTCCAATCCTTGCATGGATCCGCTTTTATCAAGAATAAACACCAGTTCTGTCACATTTTTCTTCATAGAAAAAACCCTCCTGCTTTTTTGTATCTAAAGGATACCGCAGAAAGGTTTTCATTTGGTCGCTTTCAAAGCGACATTTATCAGCCTGCTCCAAGAAGAGGCTGATCGTATTTGAACAGAATTTCATTGATTTCAAAAACATCGTACTGGCCGGTGACAATAAAATACTCTACAATGACATCAAATTTTTGACTGTGGGACAGGGCATACCCTGCCCTTTTCAGTAAATCATCCGTTTCATCCAGCGTCAGTTCCAGCGCAATGGCCAGAGCAAGAATCGTTCGCTTACCCGGTGTATATCCTTTGCCGGTGCGAATCTTAGAGAAAAGCTTCCGATCAATATTGGCCCGCTTGTAAACTTCGGCATCCTTCTTTCCTTTGGCATCAATCAGTCGAAGCAATGCTGCGTTGAAAGGCTCATCCAAATCTGCAATCCTTTCATCCAAATCCTGGAAGGATGAATCAAGAAGTTGATCTTCCGAGGCTTCCCTGCATGGAAACGATTGATCAACGATTGATTTTCTAAAGGACGCATGTTTTGGACCGTCCCCGTCAATCATTGATTTCATCGAAACGGGGATATCCCCAGAGTCTTGCATCGATCTTCGTTCCGCATCCACTGGATTCCGGCGAAGGTCGGAATATGCTTCCTCATAGTTTTCATCGATATAGCTTGCCACGGCTTCCATCAAAGAACTTTGGACAACAAAATCGGAACAGTTGAAAATGACCAGATACACCTCCAGATCATGATCAGCAAGAAAATCACGGATGGCAGCCAAAGCTACCATAAGAGCCTCCTCCTTTGGATAACCGTAAATGCCGCTGGAAATCAACGGAAAAGCAATGCTCTCGCATTTATTCTCCAATGCCAGGTTGAGAGACTCCATATAGGCCAAACGAAGCAGCTTCTGATTTTGCTCCCCTTTCCAACGATGGTATATGGGACCGGCTGCATGAATCACAAACTTTGCCGGGAGATCAAATCCCGGCGTGATGACAGCTTCTCCGGTTTTTATTGGAGAAACCTGTCTGCAGGCTGCCTGGAGTCTGGCCGGACCAGCTGCCTGAAAAATAGCTCCGCAGACACCGCCGCCTTCCCTTAATTCCGTGTTGGCTGCATTGACAATGGCATCCACCCGCATTTTTGTTATATCCTGTCTGACAATGAAAAAAGGCATACTTTCACCTCCTCCGAAAGGCTGTTCTATACGTTCTTTTTATTCTTACCGGTAAGCTTCCCAGGCTTACCGGTACTCTTCCCAGGCTTCCCGAACCTCTTTCATCCGCTCTTCAAATTGTCCATAAAAATCCTCCGGATAAAAGGGTTTCAGGAAAAACTGCTGAACCAAATACATATTCAGAGATCTTACCGTTTCGATGTTTTTTCCTTCCATCAAAGCCTGGAACTCTTTCTGAAGACGGTGCCATTCCATAATATACTCTTCATAACGTTTTAAATCAGGAATATTCAGCCAGTGAGAAACCTTCTCCTTTGTTTTTCCCTGTTTTGCGCACTCATGTTTCTGAAGAATATAATAGAAGTTGTCACTATCCTCCTTGTAATAACGCCCCAGAGGAAAAAGCCGGCAAAACCCCGGTCTGAATTCATGAATTTCACATCGTTTGTCATCGTTCAGGAAACGACAGGCATCGGTGCCTTCCTGCATTTTTAAATTAGGTAAAATCATTCCATCGACCACGTTTAATTCAATCACACCGGTCTGCATCAGTTCGCCAAAATTCAGACCGAGATGACGTACCAGTTCCCATACATCCCAGGGATCCAGAATAATAGAATTACCCATACCGCGGCAGCAGGCGCAGCAATCTGCACATCCGGCCGTTCCCATTTTAACCATATCGTTTTTCCGATAAAGATTTCCATCAGATATTTCTTCCAAACTTATATTTCTTTTCATCTTTTTCCTCGCTCTTCTCTTCGTCAGTTTTCCTCTTTTGTCTTCGCCTGTTTTCCGCTCTGTTCTTTGACCGTTTCCTTAGATTACAGATTCTTTTGCAGGATTTGTATCCGCTCCATACACACCGCCTGACATCCTATTCCCTTTACTTCAGGAAAAGCATCCGTTTATCCTCCGGCCCCCTACTGCTGTACCTCAGCCTCTTCCGGAAGATTACGCAGCTGTTCTGCCACCTCTTCCGATACGGAATCCAGGAGAAAATGCCTTTTTCCTGCTGTGCGGTCTTCATATTTTTCTTCAATGGCGGAGGATGCCCGCTGGATATCAGCATAAAGATCCTGAGCAGAAAGGAGCTGACATCCCTGGCCCCGGATAATAATCTGTTCCAGGCCATCGGAGGTTGCCACAATGACATGATATTTGGATGCATTCTCATGGGCAAATTTCTCGATATACTGATCAGCGGTTTCTGCCTCTTTTGTAAAGACTACATGGATATTATGATAATCGAGAATCTCTGTTTTATGTCCCTGAATGCGGTAAGCATCAAAAACAACGATAACCTGACACTGGCGGATTCCCTGGTAGTTGCAAAGAATGTCCATCAGCTTCTCTCGGGCAGCATCCACGTTGACTTCTGCCAGTTCCTTCAGTTCTTTCCAGGAGAAAATAATGTTGTATCCATCCACCAAAAGGTATTCTTCCTTTTTCGGAGTACGTTTCCAGGTTCGCGTCACGGGAGCAGACTCCACTTTCGAACTGCCATAATCACGACGGCCGCCAAGAATTCCCTTGCGGATCAGGGATTTATCTTTTCCGTTGGCATAAAAGGTTTTCGCTATGATGGCATCGATCTCATCGGTTCCCAGCCAGACTTCTTCCTGGGGAGCCGACATCTCTCTCAACTGATCAATCGTCTCATTCTTATTACCGGTGAGCCGGCATTCCAGATGCATATATTCCCACACCTGGTCCCATTCTACGGTAAACCCGGCACCATGGGTGCAGAAAACAGATCCGGGCGGATTTGCCAGATCATGCTCCGGTATGTATCCCCTCTCCCATACCACTTCTTCTGTATTATGGCAGGGCTGGTATCCCTGAAGCGTACAAGTCAGCTGGCCCTGTCCCCGGGAATAAGCCACCACTTCCGTTTGATAATCCCGCATGGTAACCACCGGTGCCGTTCCGGTGATAACAGCCATATCACCTTCCACCATGGGAGAATCCATCGTCCCCTGGCGTTTTTCAATATCCATCATAGCCCGGCCGACAGTATCTGCCGGAATTTCCAGACGGAATTGATACCAGGGCTCCAGAAGTACCGACTGAGCCTGCATCAATCCCTGGCGCACCGCCCGGTATGTGGCCTGACGAAAATCACCGCCCTCCGTATGTTTCACATGGGCCCGACCATTGATCAGAGTAATCCGCATATCGGTGATGGGAGCTCCTATGAGAACGCCTCGATGTTCCTTTTCTTCCAAATGTGTCAGAATCAGACGCTGCCAGTTTTTATTGAGAATATCTTCACTGCAGTCCGCAGCAAATTCCAGTCCGCTTCCCGGTTCTCCCGGCTCCAGAAGAAGATGAACCTCCGCATAGTGACGAAGGGGTTCAAAATGGCCGACTCCTTCTACAGTATTGGCAATGGTTTCCTTATATACAATGCTTCCGGAACCAAATTCCACAGATATACCAAATCGTTCCAGAATCAAATTGCGAAGAATCTCAATCTGAACTTCTCCCATGATCTGAGCGTGGATTTCCTGGAGTTCTTCATTCCATACAATATGAAGCTCCGGTTCCTCTTCTTCCAATTGACGAAGCAGCGGCATCATGGTTCTGGCATCTGTTCCCTCGGGAAGCTTCACCTCATAAGTAAGCACCGGTTCCAACAAAGGCGGTTCCGAGGCCGCCTCCCGGCCCAGTCCCTGTCCGGGCCTTGTCATAGACAAACCGACAACAGCACAAACCGTTCCTGCCGGTGCTTCATTAATCGCTTCATATTTTGTTCCGGAGTAAATCCGGATTTGATTTACTTTCTCTTCCCAAATATCGGTGCCCGCTGACACTTCTCCGTTTCCTGCATTCGACAGAACGGTTCTAACCTTCAGACAGCCGCCTGTAATTTTCATATAAGTCAGACGTTTTCCCTGTTCATCCCGGGCAATCTTAAATACTTTTGCTCCAAACTCTTCCGGATATTCTTTCTCTTCCGTAAAGAAATCAAAACCATCCAGAAACTCTTTCACCCCCTGCAATTTCAAAGCGGAGCCAAAAAAGCAGGGGAATAATTTCCTCAAACGAATCAACCGCCGGATATCGGAGTATTCCACCTCTCCGGTTTCCAGGTAAGTATCCAGCAATCCTTCTTCACACATAGCCGCCGACTCAAAAAACTCTTCCGTGGTTCGATCCGTGAAATCGGTACATCCGTCACTGAGCCGAGCTTTCAGTTCCTTCATCAATGCTGCCTGATCGGTACCGTTTTGATCCATTTTATTAACAAATAAAAATGTCGGAATGTTGTAGCGGGCAAGAAGTCTCCACAAAGTCAATGTATGTCCCTGCACACCATCTGCTCCGCTGATTACCAGGATTGCATAGTCCAGAACCTGGAGGGTTCTTTCCATCTCTGCTGAAAAATCCACATGACCAGGGGTATCCAACAAAGTGATCTGGGTATTTTCCAGAGAAAGAACCGCCTGTTTTGAAAAAATCGTAATTCCCCGGGAACGTTCCTGAGAATAAGTATCCAGGAAAGCATCTCCATTATCCACTCTTCCCATCTTCCGGATACTGCCTCCCGTATACAGCAGTCCTTCCGACAGTGTTGTTTTTCCTGCATCAACGTGGGCCAACAAACCAGCACATATATGTTTTTTTACTTTTTCAGGATTCTGTCCGCCCATGAAAATGCCTCCTCTTGTGATTGCATAATAAAAAATTATACCACAAGAGGAGGCAATAGTCGATACCGCTGCGAATCTACAATTATTCCTTTCGATCGCTGCGGATTGCCCAGCGCATCTTTGTTGACCGGGCTCTGGGATTATCCACACATTCTTCCGCCGAAGGACGAATCACTTCATTGGCTACTTCCGAATACCAGCCCTCCCGGAGGCCCTGGCGAAATGCCTTCTTCACCATACGGTCTTCCCCGGAATGAAATGTCAGAATAGCAATCCGTCCGCCGGGAGCCATCACATGAGGCAGCTTCTGCAAAAATGTATCAAGAACTTCAAACTCACTGTTTACATCGATTCGAAGAGCCTGAAATGTTCTCGCACAGGATTTCTTAATCTGTTCTTTCCGCTCTGCCTCAGACATTTTTTCCGCAGACAACGCTTCTTCTATCGCTTCTTTTAAATCCAGTGTTGTCTTGATCTGTCTTCCTGTTTTCTGACGTTTTTTTATCGTTCTGGCTATTTCCCTGGCATAGGGTTCATCTGAGTTTTCCACCAGCATTCCCTCCAGTTCATCTGCCGTTACTTCCCGCAGCCTCTCTGCTGCAGAAACTCCCTTTTCCGGATTCAGACGAAGGTCCAGAGGACCATCATATTTGTAGGAAAATCCTCGCTTAGGATTATCAATCTGCATTGATGAAACACCAAGATCGGCCAGGGCAAAATCAAAACGTCCTGCTTCCTCTGCTACCAAATCCACATCGGCAAAATTTTTGTGGTGGACGGTAAGAATATCCGGACCAAATCCCTGATCTTCCAACCGTTTTCTTGTCTTGGTCAGCTCAATGGGATCCACATCCAAAGCGTCTATATGACCATTCCCCTGAAGACAGCGAAGCATCTGAGATGTATGACCACCATATCCCAGAGTGGCATCCAGTCCATGCTGCCCCGGCTGAATCTGAAGAAAATCCAGAATTTCCCGAACACAGATGGAAATATGCATGCCTGCCGGAGTGCTTCCTTTCTGCTTTACATGCTCTACCGTATCGGCATACTTTTCCGGCTGAAGCTCCTTATATTTTTCCTCAAATTTTTTTGGATACTTGCCTTTATAACGCACTCTTCTGCGATGCGTCCCTGATTGTTCTCCGGGGTTTTGATTTTGTCCATGATCTGAATATCCCTGATTTTCCTGTTTGTTATTCTTATCCTGAAGCGTCATAGATGCTTTCCTCCTGCCTGCCGGTGCTTGTTCTTTTTTGTTTGTTTTTTCGCTTTTTTCCATTATACCCAATCACTCAAATAATACAAGCACCTCCGCAGATGCATGGCAGCTGCTCTCTCAAATAAATCTTCCATTAATCGTAATAGCTCTCTATTCCAGCTGTTCTGCCGAAATTCTTCGATCAAGAACTCCCCATCCCAGCTGGCGATTGGGATAATTCGGCAGGGCAGGAATCTGCCGGACCTGCCGAATCAATGCAGCTTTTGCCCGTTCCCCATACAAATAAGGATCACGGCCTTCCACGATTCCCCATTCCATGAGCAGCGCTGCATTTCCTGTGACAAAGGGTGCCGCAAATGAGGTTCCCGTCCATTCCCGATATCCCCCTCCGATGGCCGGCCCTGTCACATTGACTCCCGGTGCCGCAAGATCCGGTTTAATTCGATTGGTCTCCCTGGTATAGCCTCTGCCGGAAAATGGTGCGGGACTGTTGCTGTTTTGATTATACGCACCAACTGCCGCCGGTCCCTGAGCAGCAGATGGAATCGTCAAGGTTGTATTTGGCTCCGGTCGCAGAAATCGGGTGTCATATCCCCTGATTTCACTGCCGGACAGAAAAAAATCAAAGCGTCGATCTATGATCCGCCCGGGAATCAGGCGAAATCTCCATATTCCTTCAGGAATAAAGGATTCCTCTCCGGATACGGACCAGTCCCACAGAAATACTTTCGATGTGGAAAAAGGGGATGGGCCTCCCACATAAGATAAAACCAGGGTATCGCCTGCCATCCATTGCTGATACTCATTCTCTCTTCTGCTGGAACCAAGAACTCTTCCATTCGGCTGTACCAGCTCTACCGTTAACTCATCCCCTTCAGCAATCCAAAGCTGTACCGAGAGGTTTCTCTCCCCACCGCCTATGGCTAGCTCCACTTCCTGGATCCGGGCAGCGATCTGACCAGGCGTCTTTGGTGTTTCTCCCAGGTCCCCCTGAGCATGAACCCCTGTCAAGGCTTCATTTCCCGTACCAATACAGATGAGTGATTTCCAGGACGACTGACGCTCTGTCAAATATGTTTCGAAAAGAGAATTTCCTTCATGAGAACCATAATTATTCCCCAGACTGATATTGATGGCAATCGGCCGGTTCAGTTCCTGGGCCTTTCGCATCACATATTCCACCGCCTCCATGAGCTCAATCGTTCTGGGAAAACCATTTTCCTCCGGCGCCGCCAGATTTACTGCTAAAATATCACTTTCCCAGGCAATTCCCCGGTAACGTCCTCCGGAAGCTCTTCCATTCCCGGCAGCAATCCCTAACACACCCGTACCATGGCCTGTACCAAATTTCGCTCCAATGTCCGGATTCGCTGTAATATCTTCTGCCGTATACTCACTGCCTCGACGAAAACCCATGGGAGGAGTGCCTGCTGCCTCCTGATCCCAGAAGAAGAGCACCCGGCTGGTTCCATTTTCCCGAAAAAAATCCGGATGCTGCACATCAATACCAGTGTCCAAAACGGCAACCAGAACACCGATTCCGGAAAGATCTCCCCCATTAGACATGATCTTCGTTTCCTGTTTTCTTATTTGATCCTTTTCTCCCGAAGGAACGAATTCTCTCTTTGGCAGAACGATTTCCCTTGAAGAAACAATTTCTTCTTGATTAAAAAAGATGCGATAAGGCTTCTCCACATAAATTAACTCCGACTGTTGTTCCAGCCAGGCCAGTTGAGATGACGGAACCGAAGCGATCCCATATCCTTCATACAGCATCGTTGTCTGAATCCCCCGCCGTTCCCACTCCTCCATTCCCTCATCAAAACCAGCCAGCCTAAGAATTACACTCCATCGGTCCTTCGTTTCATCGAAACCTACAGACAAACTGCCTGTCAGTTCAATCCCTTCCTGCTCTGCTGTCACGGCCAGCTGCAAATTCGGATCCACACGATTTTCCGTCATGATACTCCCTTATGTTTTGTGTCTTCTCTGTTTCCAGTCTATGTGAGAAATCACAAGAGGATACACCCTACACAAAAATGTCCGTCCTGACGTGATTGTCAGATGATCCACTCCTTCGTTTTTATTAAGAATTCCATCAGAATCATGCCAGTCTATCGACGGATCCCTCTTCCCAGATATATAGCTGCTCGCCAATTATCCCCTTCATACGGCTGTATTCCAATCTTCTTCCTACCTTTTCATCTTGCAAAAACACCGCGGACATGACGCTGCTCTTCCTCTTTACCGAAGCTTACCAAACCTACTGCATTGCAAGTTTCCCATTCCTATGCTATCTTATAAATTGAAATCCATTGCTCTGATCATGAACAAAAACAAGGAGCCTATTATGAGTAATCTGGTAAATCACTTTAAAACTATTACCCGCCATAAATTATTGGTAATGAAATACTGTTTCCGGCTTGGATTATACCGCCAGGGCCTTCTTCACGATCTTTCTAAGTATTCTCCCACCGAATTCATTCCCGGTGTGATCTATTTCCAGGGAGACCGGAGCCCCAACGATGCGGAACGAAGAGATAAGGGATATTCGGAAGCCTGGATGCATCACAAAGGAAGAAACAAGCATCACCTGGAATACTGGACCGATTACAAAATCGGAACAAAAAAAGGCACCATGTCCGGAGTCAAGATGCCTTTGGATTATGTACTTGAAATGTTCTGCGACCGTATCGCAGCCTGCCGAATTTACAACGGTGAGAGCTACACCGACGATATGGCTTGGAATTACTTTATGAGAGGCCGTGCCTATACTACCATCCATCCGGAAACTGCAGCATTTCTGGAAAAGCTCCTGCGTCTTTTGGCAAAATACGGAGAAGAAAAGACATTTCGTTTTATCCGGTGTTACCGGAAACACCATCGAAGCTATTAACACAATTTATTTTGGCTCACCGTCGCCGCAAAACAAAAAACCTCCATATTCGTTATGGAAGTTTTTTTGTTTTATTGGAGTACCCGGAGTCCGGCTGCCATGAGAGCTTTCACACCGGACACCATCACCTCTTCCCGGATATCAAATCCAGGACTATGACCAGGTCCCGCCGTATCATTGAGCATAATTAAGAATGCAGCCTCTCCTCCGTGTTCCTTGACTTTTTCCATCAAATAGGAGCAGTCTTCACTTCCATCGGAATGCTCATGGAGAAATGTGGTGGGAACCAGCCCGATTTCGCGACAGGCTTTCTGAACTTCCTCTGACAGCCAATCGGTGCTTTCCAGGGAAAATGCACTTCCCACCCGGGATATGGAACAGGTACAGCCATGCATCCGGGCAGCTGCCTGGAGAATCTGAATAGCATAATGTTCCATATATTCATTAATCTCCGAAGTGGCGCCCCGTACTTCCAATTCCATCTTCGCTCGGTCTGCAATTATATTCCGACCGCTTCCTGCCTCCAGCCAACCCACATTGATGCGGGAGCTTCCCTGACTATGCCGCGGAATGCTGTACAAATTCTGAATCGCAGCGGCGGCGGCCAGCATTACATTCCTGCCCTTCTCGGGACAGCTTCCTGCATGGGCAGACTGACCGTGAAAAACGACATCCAGCTTTGTTGTAGCCAGAGAACCGCAGGCCCCGGGAATCACATCTGCCTGGGGTTCTTTTCTCCCCTCTCTTCCAAAGATATGACAGCCAAACAGGTATGTTACATCATCCAGGAAACCATTTTCCGCCATGGCACGGCCTCCACGGACGCCTTCTTCTGCCGGCTGAAAAAACAGTTTCACGGTGCCGCTCCAACAATCCCGAAATTCGTATAAGAGAGAGGCCATCGCCAACCCCATGGCTGTATGGGCATCATGACCACAGGCATGCATGCAGCCTGGATTCTGTGAAAGATAGGGCTGTCCCCTGTCTTCTTCCTGAACAGGCAGTGCATCCATATCAAAC
>JAQXIM010000064.1 GCA_029007785.1 Clostridiales bacterium
TATATGAGTATTCAGCCCAATGCCAGCCTGATGAAAATCGGATTGGCTGCACCGGCTGCAACAGTGGTGGGAATTATGCTGAATGTGGGATTCTATATGTGGATGAAAAAGAAAAAGGAAATATAATAAAATTCTGGAGTGAAAAGCACGGTTGATTGTGGAATAAAAAACATACGGTATATTGTTTACAAAATAACAAAAATATGATACAATTAATTCTATGTTATTTAATTAACAATCAAAAAATACAAAAGGCTGATTTGGCGGAAAGGATGGTTGTATTTATGGGAAAACTTGACAACAGAGTTGCAATTGTAACAGGTGCCAGTTCCGGCGTTGGACGCGGTGTGGCCAAGGTTTTGGCTCAGAATGGCGCAAAAGTATGCGTATGTGCTCGCCGTATGGATAAGTTGGAAGAGCTGGCAGAAGAAGTACGTGCTTTGGGCGGAGATATGTTTCCGGTTGTCTGCGATGTTACAGATCCGGATCAGATTCACAATGTAGTAGAGCAGTGCGTAGCTCATTATGGCGGAGTTGATATTCTGGTAAATCTGGCACAGGGTGCTATGCTGTATCGTCCTCTGTTGGAAGTAGATGAGGAATATGCGATGCTGGCATATAAGAGCGGTGCTCTGGCTTCTCTGCGTTTTATGCAGGAATGCTTCCCTTACCTGAAGGCCAGCGGACATGGCCGCATCATTAATACGGCATCTGCTGCAGGATATGACGGCAGTGAGGGATTTGGCGCTTATGGTATGGCAAAAGAAGCCATCCGTGCGGTAACACGTACGGCTGCTAATGAGTGGGGAAGATACGGTATTACTGTGAATGTATTCCTCCCTATTATCACTACGGAAACTTTCCGTGAGACTCAGCCGGAAGCTTTGAAGGCTCTGGAAGGAAGAACTTCCCTGAAGCGTGTGGGAACGACGGAGGAAGATTGTGCACCGTTGATTGTCTTCCTGGCCAGTGATGACAGTGCTTATCTCACCGGACAGTCTTTCATGGTGGACGGCGGTATTCATAAGCATACCTGATTTTCGTCACAACAGGCAGCTGCCTGAAAATAGAAACAGCCCAACCTTTTGGTGGTTTTGTGTCATGCCGATATGGCAATACGAACAGAAAACCCCATAGAGGGAGGGCTGTTTTTATTTCCCAAAAGATGGTATCTCTGCCGCAAAAATGGAAGGCATGAATAACAAGAGCAGATTTTGTGATTGAATGAAAAAGTTAACATAAAAATATTATAGCATGGAAAACGAAATAGCATATTGACAAACGATATGACATTATATTATGATAGTCTTAGTTGAAACGGGTTTCATTATGCAAATTTGGGGAGAGAGAGGATCAGGATGATCAGTATTAGAAAGGTTGCATCCCTGGCGGGTGTATCTCCGGCAACAGTGTCTCGTGTGATCAACGGCACAGCCAATGTTAATCCGGAAAAAAAAGCGAAGGTTATGCAGGTGATTGAGGAAACAGGATTTATTCCCAATGAGGCGGCAAGGACACTGTTTCGCAAATCGGCAAAAACGATTGGTTTGATTGTTCCCAGTATCCGTAATCCCTACTTTACTGAGCTTGCTGCTCATGTGGATGCGACGGCGACAAAGTATAGTTATCGTCCCTTCCTCTGCAATACCAATTACGATCCCGAAAAGGAAAAAGCTGCCATACATATGTTGGTAGGCATGAATGCGGATGCCATCATCGTTGCTTCGTGCAGTGAACAGATTCGTGATATCATCGACAATTGCCCCATCCCTGTTGTTGCGATTGATGCCATGCTTTCGGATGCATCGGTAGAAGCCTGTATCTATTGTGATTACTATCAGGGAGGCCGTATGGCGGCACAGCACCTGATCAATAACGGCTGCAGAAGTATTGTCTGTATTAAAGGTCCACAGCACCGTTACAGTGCCAGGGAAAGGTATGGCGGATACAGGGATATCTGCAGGGAGCAGAATATTCCGGAACAGACAGTGGACTGTGACTATGACTTCAATCAAGGCATTCTTATGACACAGGAGCTTCTGAAACGTTTTCCGGATGTGGACGGCATCATTGCCTGTAATGATATCGTTGCGATTTCCACGTACAAAGTTCTCCATAATCAGAACATTTCTGTCCCGGAGAAAGTCCAGTTGGTGGGATTCGATGATATTTCTTTTTCTGCACTGCTTTCCCCGGAGCTGACTACAATCAGCCAGCCCATTCAGGAAATGGCAGAAAAGGCGGTAGAATTGATTGCGAATTGTGAACTAACCAGGAAGGCAGGGGAAAAATATGTACTTCCGGTCTCACTGGTTGTAAGACAAACTACACAGAAAAGGGAGTGAGGAAATGAAAAGAGAGGGGATCCTGAACAGTGAGATTTCCAGAGTATTGTCCTACATGGGCCATACCGATACCATTTGTATCGGTGACTGCGGACTGCCGATTCCCGATGAGGTAGAACGCATTGATCTTGCTTTGTGTTTCGGCGAGCCGACATTCATGCATACGCTGGATGTTCTGGCAAAGGACATGAAGATTGAAAAGATCATCCTTGCGGAAGAGATTAAAACTCAGAATCCGCAGGTACTGGAAGAAATCCATGCACTGTTCGCCGGCCAGAATATGGAAGTGGAATATGTGTCTCACGCAGAATTGAAAGCGCGGACTCACAGCTGCAAGGCGGTGATTCGCACTGGAGAGATTACCCCGTATGCAAATATTATTTTGCAGGCGGGCTGTATTTTTGCGTAAGGATAAAATGGAATGGGAGGAGAAAAGTAAGTTATGCAAATAGAAATGCGCGGTATTGACAAGGCCTTCGGCAGCAACAAGGTCTTGCAAAATGCCGGATTTGAACTTCGGGATGGAGAGATTCATGCGCTGATGGGAGAAAACGGTGCAGGCAAATCCACCCTGATGAAAATCCTTACCGGTGTCTATACGCGGGATGCAGGTACTGTGACCGTTGACGGTAAGGAAGTTGTTTATCATAATCCTCAGGAAGCAGAAAAGGCCGGCATTGTGTTTATCTATCAGGAACTGAACGTGCTGTTTGACCTGACCGTTGAAGAAAACCTCTTCATGGGTAAGGAAATCACCAAAGGCTTCGGTATCTGTGACAAGAAGACCATGCGTTCCAAGGCTCAGGAGATTATGGAAAAAATGGGCGTTCATATCCCGGTCAATGCAGTGATGTCCGATTTATCTGTTGGTCAGCAGCAGATGGTGGAGATCTGTAAGGCATTGATGGTGGATGCCAAGGTTCTGATCATGGACGAACCGACAGCGGCTCTTACTGAGAGTGAGACCAAGGTTTTGTTTGAAGTTATCGAATCTCTGAAGGCAAAAGGTGTGTCCATCGTATACATTTCCCACAGGATGGAGGAGATTTTCCAGCTGTGTGATCGTATTACCATTCTCCGTGACGGTCAGTATGTGGGCACACGAAATATCAGCGAAATTACCATGGATGATGTGGTACAGATGATGATTGGCCGTGAGATTGGCGAGCGTTATCCCCAGAGAGATGTCAAAATCGGTGAAGAAGTTCTTCGTGTGGAAGGACTGACTCATGAGAAGATGTTCCGTGACGTGAATTTCTCCGTCAGAGCAGGTGAGGTTCTTGGTGTTTCGGGCCTGATGGGTGCCGGACGTACGGAGATTATGCAGGCAATCTTTGGAAACCTGCCTCTGGTCAGCGGCAAGCTGTTCATTGAAGGAAAGGAAGTACGGATTCAGAATCCACGCCAGGCCATTGCTGCCGGTATCGGTTTCATTACCGAAGACCGGAAGACGGAAGGTCTGCTGTTGGAAAAGAGCAGTGCGGAAAATATGGAGATATGTAATCTGAACAAGATTTCCGACAAGAGCGTTCTGTCTAAAAAGAAAGGTGCAGGGCTGGTCAAGAAAGGAATTGATGAATTCCGAATCAAATGCTTTGGTCCTGACCACGAATGCAGCAATCTGTCCGGCGGTAATCAGCAGAAGGTAGTTTTGGCGAAGTGGATTTATACGGATCCCAAAATCCTGATTTTGGATGAACCGACACGAGGCGTGGACATCGGTGCCAAAAAAGAAATTTACAATGTAATTAATGATATGGCTGCCAGAGGCGTGGCTGTGATCATGGTTTCTTCGGAACTGCCTGAAGTTCTGGGCATGAGCGATCGCATTATGGTTGTTCATGAAGGCTGCGTGACCGGTATTATTAATGGTAAAGACGCAGATCAGGCAAAAGTAATGACATTGGCTACGGGAGGAAGTTTGGCATGAATATTGAAACAAAAAAGTTTGGCGCCAAGATCGGTGAGTATGGTGCGTTTATAGCACTGGCTCTGCTGGTTGTTGCAATGACAATCTTTGCCGATGGTTTTGCCACCGGCTCCAACCTGCTGAATCTGCTGCGTCAGGCAGCGTTCAACGGTCTGATCGCTTTTGGTATGACGTTGGTTATTTTATCCGATGGTATTGACTTATCCGTTGGCTCTGTATTTGCCCTGTCAGCAATTATTTGCGCAGAATTGATGATGAGCGGCCTGAATGCAGTTCTGGCAGTTCTGATTGCTTTGGCGGCAGGTACCGTTCTGGGTCTCATCAGTGGTTTCCTGGTTGCAAAGTGCCGTCTTCAGGCATTTATCGCAACATTGATTACGATGACGGCATACCGCGGACTGGCTTACATCATCACAGACGGAAGACCCATCTCCCGTCTGGCTGAAAGTGCTACCAGCGGTGCATTCTTTTTCAAAGTACTGGGTAAAGGAAATCTGCTTCTGTTTGACACGATTCGTATTCCTATCCCTGCTATTATTCTCGTTATTGCGTTCCTTGCCGTATGGTTTATATTGACAAAGACTACTTTTGGCCGTCGTATTTACGCTACCGGTTCCAACGCAAAGTGTGCGAATCTGGTAGGTGTTGATACCGCAAAAGTTAAGATTGCTTGTTATGCTATCTGTGGTTTCCTGGCTGCTCTGGCAGGTCTGATGATGTGTTCTCGTCTGAACTCTGCACAGCCTACATTTGGTGATGGCTATGAGTTGGATGCCATCGCAGCTACCGCGTTGGGCGGCACATCCATGTCCGGTGGACGCGGTCGGATTACCGGCACCATCGCCGGCGTACTTATCATCGCAGTTTTGAACAATGGCCTGAATATTATGGACGTATCTTCCTATTATCAGCAGGTTATCAAGGCTGTAGTTATTCTGGTGGCAGTATTGGCCGACCGCAAGAGATAAGCAAGGAGGAAACGAAATCATGAAAAAAATATTAGCACTGGTTCTGTGTCTGGTCATGACTCTGTCCATGACAGGCTGCAGAATTGTGATTGATGGTGAAGAGACCACTGGTCAGACCACAGCAAAAGGAAGTATTGGTCTGTCCGTTTCTACTCAGAATAATCCTTTCTTTGTTACTTTAGTAGAGGGAGCAAAACAAAAAGCTTCCGCCCTTGGTGTTCAGATGACCGTTGCCGATGCCGGCGATGATGCAGCAAAGCAGACTTCCGATATTGAGGATCTGGTTTCCTCCGGTATCTCTGTTCTGATTGTAAACCCGGTTGACTCGGATGCTGTTACCGGTGCTGTTGAAAGTGCTTTGTCCAAGGGTGTCAAAGTAATTTCTGTAGACCGTGCTGTAAATGGTGTTGAGATTGACTGTCAGATTGCATCTGACAACGTTCTTGGTGCAGAACTGGCTACCCAGTATATCGTAGATACCCTGGGTGAAGGTGCTGTTGTGGCTGAACTTCAGGGAGTAACCGGTGCATCTGCAGCCATTGACCGTTCTCAGGGCTTCCACAATGTGGCAGATACGAAACTGGAGACGGTTGCATCTCAGACTGCAAACTTTGATCGTACCGAGGGTATGTCTGTAATGGAAAATATGCTTCAGGCTAACCCGAATATTCAGGGTGTATTTGCTGCCAACGATGAGATGGCACTGGGTGCCATGGAAGCGATTACCGGTGCAGGCAAAAACATCATGGTAGTTGGTTTTGATGCTACGGACGATGCCATTGCCTCCATTCAGGCTGGACAGATGGCAGCCACCATCGCTCAGCAGCCCGCTCTGATCGGTTCCACTGCTGTAGAAAATGCAATGAAACTGATCAATGGTGAAACCATTGAAAAATCTATTCCTGTTGAAGTAACTCTGGTTACCAAAGAAAACGTAGATACTTTCGCAGACGACAGCGGAAGCGAAGAACCAGTTGAAGTAGTAGGCAATGGTTCCATCGGCTTGTCCGTTTCTACCCAGAACAACCCTTTCTTTGTTACTCTGGTAGAAGGTGCCAAAGAGCAGGCTCAGACTCTGGGAGTTCAGCTCACCGTTGCCGATGCCGGTGATGATGCAGCAAAACAGACCTCTGATATTGAGGATCTGGTTGCCTCCGGTATTTCCGTTCTGATTGTAAACCCTGTAGACTCCGATGCGGTTACCGGCGCAGTGGAAGCTGCCAAGGCAAAGGGTGTTAAGGTTATCGCAGTAGACCGTGCCGTAAATGGTACAGAGATTGACTGTCAGATCGCTTCCGATAATGTTCTGGGTGCTGAACTTGCTACTCAGTACATCGTGGATACTCTGGGCGATGGCGCCATTGTAGCTGAGCTCCAGGGCGTAACCGGTGCATCTGCAGCCATTGACCGTTCGGAGGGCTTCCACAATGTGGCAGATACTCAGCTGAAGGTAGTTGCATCTCAGACTGCAAACTTTGATCGTACGGAAGGTATGTCCGTAATGGAAAATATGCTTCAGGCCAATTCGGATATCCAGGCTGTATTTGCTGCCAATGATGAGATGGCATTAGGTGCCATGGAGGCAATTACCGGTGCAGGCAAAAACATCATGGTAGTTGGTTTCGATGCTACAGATGATGCCTTGGCCTCTATTCAGGCTGGCAAGATGGCTGCTACGATTGCACAGCAGCCTGCTCTGATCGGTTCCACCTCTGTGGAATATGCTGCAAAATTGATTGGTGGGGAGAGCATTCCAGGTTCTGTCCCGGTTGAAGTAACTCTGATCACAAAGGACAACGTTCAATAAAAACCTGCAGGAGGGGCCCCAAAAGCCCCTCTTGCTGATAGGAGATTTCTATGAAAGTTTTAAATATCGGTTCTCTGAATTTGGACTATGTGTATTCGGTTGATCATATCATTTTGCCTGGGGAAACGGAAGCCACCGGCTCTCGTAAGACTTTCCTGGGCGGTAAGGGTATGAATCAGTCCTGTGCTCTGGCAAAGGCCGGTGTGGAAGTATACCATGGCGGCATGATCGGTCAGGATGGAACCGCATTTCTGGACGCCTGCAAAGAGTACGGTGTGCATGATGATTTTATCCGTATTGTAGATGAGCCAACCGGTCATACGGTAATTCAGATTGATAAAAATGCTCAGAACAGTATTCTGCTCTATGGCGGAGCCAATCAGAAGCTGACTTGTGAATATGTGGATGAGGTACTCAGCCACTTTACGGAAGGTGATATTCTGCTGCTGCAGAACGAAGTGAATCTGCTGCCATATATCGTAGACAAAGCTTATGACAAGGGAATGCAGATTGCACTGAATCCTTCCCCTTTCAACGAAAAGCTGGATGAAGTGGATATGAAGAAAATCAGTATCTTCCTGCTGAATGAGGTGGAAGGCTTCCAGCTCACCGGCGAGAAAGAGACGGATGCCATTCTCGCGAAGCTGCAGGAACTGTTCCCTCATGCCAGAATCATGTTGACCCTGGGTAAAGACGGAGCTGTTTATGCAGATGGAGAGCAGAAAGTATTTCAGAGTATCTTTTCTGTCGAGGCAGTAGATACAACTGCTGCAGGCGATACCTTCACCGGTTATTTCCTGGCCGGATTGTCAGAGGGACTTTCCATTCAGGAAACTTTGCGCATGAGTGCAAAGGCTTCCTCCATTGCGGTTACCCGTGAAGGTGCCGTGCCTTCGATTCCTTAC
>JAQXIM010000065.1 GCA_029007785.1 Clostridiales bacterium
TTGCCATGGACTTCCAGAATGATGCGGAATATGTGGGAGGCTGCATTGCAGGAGGACGCCGTTACTTCCATATCAATGCCAACGGGGATATTGACCCATGTGTATTCATTCATTATTCCGATTCCAATATCCGTGAAAAGACGATCCTGGAGGCACTGCAGTCCCCGATGATGATGGCATATCATGATAACCAGCCATTTAATGAAAATATGCTGCGCCCGTGTCCAATGCTGGAAAATCCGGAAAAGCTGAGGGCAATGGTGGCTGAAACGGAGGCTCATTCCACAGATCTCCAGTCCCCGGAAATGGCGGAACATCTGTGTGCGAAGTGTGATAAATATGCAGAACAATGGAAACCTGCAGCAGATGAATTATGGAAAGAGAGTAGAGTGAAAAAGAATATAGCAGATTAAGGAGAAATACATGTTTTCTGCGGTTCAAAAAAGGAAAACCGGGCCGCAAAATGGATGATCCAGGTAGTGACGGTATGCATCCTGATCTATCTGGGAATCCGTCATACAGTAACAACGACAGGTCTGGCTCTGATAATGGGAGAGATGATCTGGATCTTCCATGGGAAAAACTGCCGGTAAGATTATTTCAGGAGTTTTTGAGAATATTTGCACCACTGATGTAAAAAGCACCGCCGGCAGCGGTGCTTAAAATGATCAGCGTCTATGTTCCACAGATTTCGCGGATTTAAGAAAGGCCTGTCTGCCGGAATCTTCAAGCAGTTCAGAAATGCGGGTAACAGCTTTCAGAAGATCAAAGTTCATTCCTTTATCCATCCAGTCCAGGGTGATGCCAAGAAGGCTGCACTTATAAAACTGGATCAGAAGATTTTTATCCTCAGGCGGAAGCGTGAGATCTGCGGTAACGGTATCAACGTATTGGGTCACAACGTGAAGCATGATCCTTTCTAATTGGTTTTGAAAAACATCCCGTTGGACAGAGCGGTAAATGTGGAGCATGGCTTTTTTTCGTTTTAAAGTGTGTTCGACAATCGGAACAAGGCAGTCAATCGGTGAACCAAATCTACTGTAGGTCTGGATAATATTGTCCACATCCAGCTTTATGGTACTTTCCAGAAGTTCAGGAATGTCATGAAAATGATAATAAAATGTGTTCCGGTTAATCTGACAGCACTCCACAATATCTCTTACGGTAATTTTATTATAGGGACGTTCTTCCAGCAGCTGCCAGAAGGCGTTTATGATGTCAGCTTTTGTATGGTTCATGTAAATCAACTCACATTTTGGATTTTTTAATCGAACAAACTGCAAAAAGTTATTCGGTTATGAGAGAGTAACAAAGCGGATTGTGAATATCCACTTCAATAGTATAACACAAAATGCCGGACGAGACAACTTTCAGTTTCCTGCTGAAAGTTGAGCCTCCGGCGGATCACAGAGGCGCGCAGATGAAAGCTCCTTCGTAGCGCGCGCCTCGCGGCAAATACGACGATGGCGTACTTGAATGGAGCAAATGATGATTAAGAATGATGATTCCAAAAAATGGATGAAGATAGGAAAAAAACTTCTCATTATTATATGGGCGGCAATTATTCTGGTATTCCTGATAAAAAGGAAAGATATCACTGTGGAATGTATTTTGAATTATACACCTGAGAATCCGATACGGGCAGTATTTATGATGCTGGGTTTATTTGCACTCAAGAGCCTTAGCATCGTGATCTATTTGGGTATTCTTTACGTAATAAATGGAATCCTGTTTCCCCTTCCGGCAGCAATCATAATGAACATTTGCGGCTCTGCCGTTATGGTCACGCTGCCATATGTGATCGGCAGAAAAATGGGTTCGCAGGCTGTACTGTCGTCACTGTTTCCGGAAACGGATGGTTGGACTGTCTTCTGAAGAAGTGGCAAGTCAATTACCGGTAATGGCGGATTATGTCAGAAATCATCCGGAAATCAATAATGTATTGATTTCTGGCGGGGATGCATTCTTGAATTCCTCTGATTTAATAGAAAGATATTTGATGTATTTTTCACGTATTCCCGGTTTGGATTTCATCCGTTTTGGAACAAGAGTTCCGGTCGTTTTTCCACAGAGGATTATTCAGGATGAGAGACTGCTGAGATTGTTGGCCTTTCTGCTATTAAATATGGCGATCT
>JAQXIM010000066.1 GCA_029007785.1 Clostridiales bacterium
ATTTCCCGATGGTTGTATGGGGACAGACTTATCTGCGTGAACATAACTGCCATCCTACAGAAATCCCCATGTCCTGGGATTTCATCAAGAATTACAAACTTCTTGATGACGGAACCCGTCTCTACAGCCCCAGTGGTTTTGAAAAAGACGATGCTGCTGTAATTGAGACCACAGCAGATGATTTTGATGCAGTTACTGAACTGGCAACCGATTACTCTCAGGCTGCCCAGCTGCCTCTGACCGGTTACTATACCAAGAGCATCTCTGATGGAAGAACCGTTAAGGTTTATATTTCTGAAGAAGCTTCCGTCCGTTCTTACTTTACTGTTGTTGCTGTTCCGGATGGTGTAAACACCTATGAATTCCTGCGCAGGGAAGGTTGGATTGCTCTGGCAGACGAAAAAGGTGAAGGCCTCTTTGTTCTGGAACCCGGTACTGACGGCTGGGGAAGTGTTGAAGAGGAAACTGCATACGTAAATGCTGCAATTGATTATCTGAAGAAAACAAGAAACACCAACAATCTCAGCACTTTCTCCACTTTTGGTGAATTCTATCTGGCAGGATATGGCAAGGCTGCTGCTCCTCTGGAAGCATGGGCTGCTGCCAACCCCATTTTTGTTATCAGCCAGGCTTATATCAACGGTGAAAGCGTCGATGAAGCTACTCTTGAGACTCTTGGAAATGTTCTGTATGACGGTTCCAATACTTCCGGTTATGATCCTGGTCTGACGGAAGATGCTGATTTCCGCGCTACTCTGGAAGAAACCGGAATTGAACAGATCGCACGTAAGGATGTCGCTGTTCCTACCATGTTCGCAGGCAATTCATATGCTCAGTCCAGTCTGGCATATTGGCTTGCAGCCAACGATTGTGAGTCCAACGCAGTTGATGGTGTATACTATCAGAAGAAAGACTCCAAATCTCTGGTAACTCAGTATGCTAATTCTCAGCTGGATGCATTTGCAGCTCATGGAATTTCCCAGGTAAAGCTTGCCTCCGCTGATGTCAAGGCAGCTGAAATCTACGATTTCCTGGCTACTTACACTCGTTACGATAATACCTTTGCATACTCTAACGGTCTGTTCTTACGTCTGGATTACACCAGTGCACGTGTAGCAGCTCAGAAGGATGCAAAAGATGGTGAAGTTCTCTCTGAACTGAGCAACGGTGCAGCTGTTCTGGCTAAATCCGATGTCACTCTGGAAGGAAACGGCACCGTTGAAATCGGTATCATGGCATTTGCAGACAACAATAACGACGGACAGAACGATCCTCGTGAATACCTGATGTACATCCCTGACGGTTTCGAAGGAACCAAGCTTCCTGTCCTGATTGTCAGCCCCGGAAACAGCCAGACCGACAGCATTTTTATGGATTCCACTCTGTGGTGGCAGGTTGCCAACAAAGAAGGTATTCTGGTAATCATCGTTACCGAAACCTACAGCTCTGCTACCGGCGTATCCCATGCAAATTCTGACAAATTCTATGAATCTCTGATCTGTATGCTGAAAGAACAGACCAACGGTAATCAGTGTGATATCGACTTTAATCGTATCTATGGTACCGGTCAGTCCGGCGGATCCATGGAAACTCAAGGTTTCGTTCGTACTCATCCTGAATTCTATGCAGCTGCTGCTTCCACTTCCGGCCTTGCTATTCCCAGAGAAGGTGCATGGCTTCCTGAAGGTGTTGGCGGATCCATGCCTTGTTTCCTGATTGCTGCTCAGAGTGATCTTGGTAATCTGATGGATGACCTTTGGACTTCCGCACTGGCAACCGATTGGATTGAATACCTCTTCAAAGTAAACGGTATGGAAGATTCCGATATCGGTTCTGCTGATATGCCTCATACCTCCATCAACAATAACCGTACTCGTCTGTATACCTGGGCAAATGGACAGAATATCAACATGATTCAGTACGGATACACTCTGCTTCGTGCTCACAACTGTCATCCTTCCGAGATGCCTATTCTTTGGGATTTCTTAGAGCACTTCAGCTTCGAGAAAGATGATGAAGGCAACTTTACCAGATTCTATTCTGAAAGTGCATTCTCAGAGAATGACGCTGTAGAGATTATTACTGAGAAATAAGATCGACTGAGATAAAAGCGAGATCTTTTTTCAGTAAACCAGAAAGGGCTGCCGCTAATGCGGCAGCCCTATTCCATTCTTCAGCCGACAGATCCTCTGCTCAAGCATTCCTGTCGGTTCTTTCTATTTCTTGCTCATAGATTCCTCTGCTTTCAATCACTTTCATCGCTTCGCTATCGACTGATTTTTATCTTTTTAGCGGGACTCCAATCGGAATAATAAGTTTTGGAATCCACCTTCTTCCACGTGCGCAGACGCACATAATACGTCTTTCCTTTCGACAGAGACCCGATCGTCTCCGACACGTTTTTATAACCCTTAATCTTTATGCTCTTGGCAGAGGTAAATTTACTGTTGGCCGCATACTGAATCTCGTAGCCGGTTGCCTTACTGTTCTTTGACCAGGTCAGAACCATTTTACGACTGCTGATGTTTTTCAGGCTGGAGATTTTAGGACGACTGATCCGGTAAATAACCGCCTTGGAAGATGCCGGTCCCTTGTAGTTCCTGCCGCCCGAAGACTTATATGCATAGATCTTATAGGTATAACAGGAACCATTGTCCAGAGCACTCTCATCAATCCAGGAGGAAGCACTTCCTCCCTTTACTTTCAGCACCTTCTCATAACTGCCTCCATCCTTAGAGCGGTAGACATAGTATCCATCCGCATCCTTATTGGCCTTCCAGCTGAGCTTAATGCCGCCGGCCGTATTCTTCAATGCCGTACTGCTCCAGGTCACTTTTGCCGGAAGAGTAGGAATCGCCTTGACTTTCGTCGCATAACAAACTTCACAGACGTATATAATCTTTCCTTTTGCAGCAACGGTAGGCTCCTCAATCACCACACCTTCATCCCAGGTGTGCTCCATTCCCTGGGAATACTTCGTCTTCGTCGCATTGCATCGACTGCAGGAATAGTAGGTGCGTATGCCTTCCTCACAGTCGATACACTCTGTTCCGGTCACATAAAAATCATGTCCCAGAGCCGGAATTTCCTTCTGTGCAGTCAGGATTTCTCCACACTCACTGCAGCGGCTTCCCTTCGTCCATCCGGATTCCTTACAGGTTGCCTTCACTGCAGGTATGTCCACTGGAGTATGAACATGAGGCTGATCCGGATCCTGAGAACTACCAATGGTTCCGTCATCGGCTACTACAGATTCTGATCGGTTGTAATCAAAGAACGTCACCGTATATTCGATATCATCTCCGTTCAGACCGCTGATATGAACCTTATAGCAATCCCCATCCTCGGCTTCGAATCCACGGGGTGCAAATATGATACATCCCGGATCACCGTATCCGCGATTGTTCACATTAAAATATCCATCCGTAGAGTTTGCACTCAGATTCCAAACCGTTCCATCATTCAGAGAGGTCACCTGAACCTGTACCTGCAAGATATCCTCCTGAACACCGGTGGTAAGAGACCAGGCAGTACCGCTCCAGCAAAAAGTAGGAGTGTATTGTGCCGGCCAGGCTACCAGAGTCTGTTTTGCTTCTGTGTTGCTTTTATCAAAAGCATAAGCCACCTGTACAGGAATATCCCTGCTGCTTCCGGAATCGCTGCAGGCTCCAAATCCGGTGTATCCCATTTCCGGATGAAGAAGCCATCGGCGGTGTCCCACCGCATCAATATTCGAACCGTCAGAGTCGTCCATCCAGCCATAGACAATTGCTGCGGAAAGATTCAGGAACCCCGATGCCAGATTACTCCTGGAGCAGCCGGTGTATCCCAACTCATACAAGTCTTCATCTACTCCGTCAGGCTTCCCCGGATTATGACTCAGAAACCCTTTTCCTTCCGTCTTATAATTCATATATGTAATGACAGCACCAGCCTGTGCCGCATCCTCATACGCTTTATACAGCTGCACATTGGCATCCAGACCGGCTATATATCGAATCTGATTCAGCATGGCAAGGGCAAGGGCTTTGCTCTCATCGGTCAGTTCGCCTGCAGCACCGGCACCGGTAATCACCGGCTGTGTTTCAAATTCGTCCTCATAGTACAGCATAGAAATACTATTGGTAATATAATCACGAATCTCACCAACCGTGTGCTTATCCACATCCAACCCTCGTACCTTTTCCGTTGGATCCACAGGATTTGTCGTTGGATTCATACACTTTTCATAACGCTCTGCAATCTCCTCTGCTGTTGCTTTTCCGCTCGTCACCGCCTGAATCTTATCATTTCCATCGATGTATACGATCAATGGAAAGGTCAGACTGTTGTGGAACCCTCCGACTTCCGCATAATTCCACATATCATCATTTGCGCTGCTGCCATAGGCATAAGTAATCTGCTCTGAAGATCTTTCTGCAGCAAAAGCCTCCACTGTCTCCCGATCCGCACTGTCACCGTCTACTGCCAAGATCACTGCACCCTCCACCGGATCGTTGCAAAGACGATTCATTACAGATATACTATTCATACATTGCCCATCGGTCCGCAGGTAAATCAGAATCTTACCGTTGGAATCCGCTTTTGTTGACACTTTGCTTCCGTCCAACGCCGTATATTTATAGTGAAAGTTTGAAACTGCTGCCTCTGCTTTCCCGCAGACAAGCAGCGCAGTTCCACATACAAGAACCAGCGTTAACAGGATTTTTCTCATTTTCCTCATACATTTTCCTCCTAATCGGAAATGTCTGCTTATGCAGACATCACCCCCACAGGCATATCAACAGATAAACCCATTTATATTTTTCAACGGCTTAAATAAATTCCGTTTCAATCGTTAGATCCGTCTCATATTCCGGATACTGAAGAGATATATATTCTTCAAATTGTGTCCTCAGTTTTTCCCAATCACGAAGCTTATAATCAACGATGATGTCACAATACAGACGATGACTCTCTTTGTCCAGATAGAGTGCATGGAAACTCTTTGCGTGTTCCTGTTCCCGGACAAAGTTTCCTATATACTTTCGAAGTTCCTTGATTTCTTCCCCATCATTATCAACAGCATAGATACCAAATACCATGGTCACATGATACTCATGCATGATATCCAACTGAAGTTTATGAATATTCTGATAAATCTCTCCGATGCTTTTGTTATGATCAATCTCAATATTTACCGAACCCGAATAAGAATCCGGTCCATAATTGTGAAGGATCATATCAGCAGCACCCAGGATTCCTTCGGTTTTTCGAATTTTCCGATACAATGCCTGGGCCAGTTCTTTCTGACCGGGACGTCCCAGAATTTCTGAAACCGTATCCTTTAATACTTCAAAACCCGTTTTCAGAATAATAATTGATGTGACGATACCGACAAATGCATCCACGGAAACGTGGAGAATCATATAAACGGCAAAGGAGGCCAAGGTTAATACCGAAATCAGGGAATCATTTCTGCCTTCGAGACCAACTGCTTCCAACGCCTTGGAATCGGCTTTCTTTCCCATTCGGATGGTATACACACCAAGAAAAAACTTGGCAGCCGCAGATATTACAATAATCAGAATCGCCCAGGTGGAAATGTTCAACGGTTCCGGATGAAAAATCCGATCCAGAGAACTGGTAAATATTTCATATCCTGTGACTAAAATCAACACCGAAATACTTAAACTCGCCAGATATTCAATTCTTCCATAACCAAAGGGATGCTTTTCATCCGGATGTTTTTCTGCCAGCTTCGCTCCAAGCAATGCAAGGATCGAAGTCAACGCATCCGTGGCATTATTCACACCATCCGATATAATTGCAATAGACGATGCAAAAAAACCAATGATGATTTTCAGCAAAGCTATCATGAAATTTACAATAATACCCAAACCGGAAGTAACTGTGATAATACCCTCCCTCGAATTCGGATCCAGACGAAATATTTTATATAATATGTTCATAATGTTTTTTCTTCGTCAACAAGATGCCCGGTGATTTGCCGGGCATCCTATAACGATCGGCTGTTCTCCACATTTACGTCAAAAAAGTTAATAGTTTTCCACATTTAGTTCGAAATATGCCTGGGGATGTGCACAAACGGGGCATACGGCCGGAGCATTGGTTCCAACTACAATATGACCGCAGTTGCGGCATTCCCAAACCTTGATCTCACTCTTTGCAAATACTTCCTGCATTTCGATATTTTTCAGCAGGGCACGGTACCGCTCTTCATGATGCTTTTCAATTGCTGCAACCATGCGGAATTTGGCAGCTAAAACCGAAAATCCTTCTTCTTCCGCCGTCCTGGCAAATCCTTCATACATATCTGTCCACTCATAGTTCTCACCGGCAGCAGCCGAGGCAAGATTGTACGGGGTATCTCCAATACCGTTCAGCTCCTTGAACCACATCTTTGCATGTTCTTTCTCGTTATCTGCCGTCTTCAGAAACAGAGCAGCCATCTGCTCATAACCTTCTTTTTTGGCTACCGATGCAAAATAGGTATATTTATTTCTGGCCTCGGATTCCCCTGCAAATGCTGCTTCCAGGTTCTTTTCCGTCTGCGTTCCGGCATAGATATTCTCCGTCGGCTTCGGTTCTTCCGACTGTTTCACGATTACCGGCTCCACTTTCTTTTCCATCTTTTCAAAATCCGATGCCGGATGTTTGCAGAGAGGACATACGAAGTCCTCGGGAAGCTCTTCTCCCACATATTCGTATCCGCAGATGGTACAACGCCAGATTGTTTGTCCGCCTGTGGTCTGACCCACGGCCTGGGGCTTCGGTTTGATATTGTTGAGATAATAGTCATACGTTACGGAAGCACTGTCACTTAACACTTCCATGTCGGTAATTTCACCAACAAACATGGTATGAGAACCCAGATCCTCGGTCTTATCTACTTTAACAGAAATGAAGGCATTCGTTCCTTTGGTAATATAATAAAGTTCATTGGCACTGCGCTCACAGCCCGAAAAATTCTCAAACTTGTCCACATCTTTTCCCGACTGAAAACCAAAATGTTTGAACAACTCAAAATCTGCATCCGTGGAAATAACAGAAACATTGAACATTCCCGTTTTCATGATCATATCATGAGTATAATTTGCTTTATTCACACAGATACTCAGTTGATTTGGTGCAGATGCCGCCTGAATTGCTGTATTGATGATACAGCCGTTGTCTTTTTCACCGTCTTTTGCAGTTAATACAAATAATCCATAGCTTAATTTGTACATGGCTTTCTTATTCATAATAATCTCCTTACTCAATAAAACTGCAGACCACTTTCCAAAGCTGCCGTCCTTATTCTTGCAGATTCATGATATGAGTCAAAGGATTTTGGAAGTGCGAAGCACGAAAAAATTGATGTTGGACTCATTTATCAAGCAACTCATGAGATAGATAAGGGCGGCTCTTCCAACAGCAGTCCGTGTATACGAACATCCTCCTTCCTCAGTATATCACAATCATATAAATAAATCCAAAAAAAGTTTTATTTTTTCAAAGACAGAAAAAAGTTTATTCACCGGGAAATCCCCAGCAAATAAACTTTTGAAGTAAAAAACTCTCAATTTTCATAATGGATTTTTCACCAGCCATCTGCCATACCATCAGCCAAATCACAATGGTCGAACAGGAATATCATTTACTGGTGATGTTTTGTGACTTTCTTTTCAATGGTCAATACTTCTCCTTCCGGGCGATAAGAAACCTTCACATATGCAGAAACTTCCTTTGCACCTGCACGAACTGCCACTTTCTGACACTCTTTCACAATCTCCATCAGCTCATCATAGTCACCCTCGATGGATGTTTCACAGGGACCCACATAATAACTGAGTCCTGTTGACTTAATGTAGTCAATCACCTCATCTACAATACGGATCAATTCCTCATCGTTGTCTGCCTTGGGCAGAACCTGAATAGCAATACTGGCGTTCATCATGTTTTCCTCCATTTCTATTGATATCTATTGATTCATAAAGACAAAAAGACCTGTCTATCTGTGATAGCCAGGTGTTGTAAGTGTACTACTTCTTCCTATATTTGTCAATTCCTGTCCCGCATCACTCTGTTTTCCTCGTTATCAATGAATACTCATTTGTAAAACTTACTTCCACCCCTATCTAACTTGATGTGGAACTTACTACTTCCAAACATTAGGTGTGGAAATCACTTATTCTTAATGCTATCTTATTTCTGTTCATCCATCTCTATGCTCCGGCCGGAACAGG
>JAQXIM010000067.1 GCA_029007785.1 Clostridiales bacterium
GCAATGGCCGTTTTAGTGGATCCGTTCGTAATGCCGGTAAGAATGATACGCCGTTCCTCTAAAGTTAAATGAGAAAAAGAGTTTAGAGTTTTCATAATAGACACCAACCTTTCCGGCGACTGTCTAACATGAAAAGTGTAAAACTAAATGCCATGTTTTGGGAAGTGGAAATAAGTGAAAGACTAAAATCTACTTTTGCGTATTCAAAGTGGAAATAAACTTTTCACTTCAGCAAAAAGAATACCCGAACAGAAAAAATGAAAAACTTGTTGACAAATGTGAACAAGGAGCGTATAATACCCATTGTTGAGCGGCTAACCGGTCAGCAATGATAAGCAGATGTGGCGGAATTGGCATACGCGCATGATTCAGGTTCATGTCCATATTACTTGGGTAGGGGTTCAAGTCCCCTCATCTGCACGAAGGGATATCGAGAAATCGATATCCCTTTTTTGACATCGTATCCAAAGAACAAGAATCCCATGAAGTATTCGTGAACATACCGAAAGACCATAATTCCATGAAGTATTCGTGAACATACCAAAAGATCATATCCAATGCAGTATTCTTGATCGTGTCAAATAATCATAACCTTCATGCAGCAAAAATAATTACTCTCGAAGTTCCCGAGAAGAATATAATAGCGAAAGAACACAGAAAGGTCTCCGCTATAAAAAATAGAACAAAAAGAACTTGAAAAGAATAGTCTAAAAAAGTGAAAAAACAAAAAACATACAAAAGACAAATAAAAAAAGATACAAAATGTATATTACAATGTGAGAAACAAATTGACAATCCGATGAAACTATAGTAGAATCTGATTGTTGAGCGATCAACATAATAAAGAAGCAGATGTGGCGGAATTGGCATACGCGCATGATTCAGGTTCATGTCCATATTACTTGGGTAGGGGTTCAAGTCCCCTCATCTGCATGAAAGGATATCGAAAAATCGGTATCCTTTTTTTTGCAATAGAGGACTTCGTACCGATTTTATAATACCCTCAGGGCATTTCCCGTACTCTTTTTTATTCTGTACGGATATGCTGGGAAATGTTCCATATGCACCGCTTGCCGATAATGCTGATGGAAAAACCATGATCTTCAAGATCCTTCTTCGGAGACCTATCGGTTTTGTATGCGGTTATAAAGATCTCCTTGAACTCTTTGGCGAGAGTGATGTTTGTCTCAGTAACACTGTACATATAAGGGTTTTGACGAAGTAACTGTTGTTGTTCCTCTGTGAATAGTTTTCTTTTCATGAAAATCATCCATTTCTGTGATTTGAGTTGGAAACAGCAGCAGAACGGAATAAGAACAATTCACAGTGACGGTAGCGAGGCTTCCGTCGGGAGGCTTGCGCTAGCTTCCGCCAATGAGCGAACTGTCTGAGCCGAAGGCGAGTTTTCGCGAATGGCGGATCATAAGCGCGCGAGCCGAGCAGGAAACGAAGCGTGTCACGTGAATGTACTTATTCCGTTCAGCTGCGTCCCTCGAACAGAAAAAATGAAAAAACTTGTTGACAAATGCGGACAAGGAGCGTATAATACCCATTGTTGAGCGGCTAAACGGTCAGCAATGATAAGCAGATGTGGCGGAATTGGCATACGCGCATGATTCAGGTTCATGTCCATATTACTTGGGTAGGGGTTCAAGTCCCCTCATCTGCATACGAGGCATCAGATCATCTGATGCCTTTTTTTTCGGCCAATACCCCTTTGGGAGCAGACAGGAAGTGCAGTATATTGAAAATTCGGTCGATAGAATTGGTTAAAAAAGACCCATTTTTATATGACAAATATAAAAAATAACTGACAAAAACAGTTGAATTTCTTTTGTGTCTGCTTTATATTAGAACTATGAATTTTGTATCTGCGGTTATTATTAAATGAAGGATGGCAGATAACAGAAATGAAAAGTGATAGAGACTCTTCACGTGAAGTGGGTCTGTGGGGAGCCTGTTATTATATCTTCTTTCATCACGGAAACGTTTCCCTGAGATAGAATCCTGACCGCAATCGCAGGAAAAAAGATATCAGCGTACGAAAGGATAGAGATATGAAACTTCTTGAAGAGAGAATTCAAAAAGATGGAGTTGTAAAGAAAGGCAACGTTCTGAAGGTAGACAGCTTTATTAATCATCAGATGGATGTAGATCTTTTTAATGCCATGGGTGAAGAATTTAAGAGACTGTTTGCTGATCATCCCATCGATAAGATTCTGACCATTGAAGCATCGGGAATCGGAATTGCCTGTATTGTAGCACAGCATTTTCATGTACCGGTTGTCTTTGCCAAGAAATCACAGAGTATCAATCTGGATGGCGAATCTTATGTAACGAAGGTGGAATCATTTACACATAAAAGGGTATATGATGTCATCGTATCCAAAAAATATCTCAATGAAGGGGAACATATCTTAATCATTGATGATTTTCTTGCCAACGGCTGTGCTGTGAATGGATTGATCGATTTGATACAGAATGCCGGAGCTCTTGTAGAAGGCGTTGGAATTGCCATTGAAAAAGGTTTTCAGGTTGGCGGCCAGCTGCTGCGTGAGAAAGGCATTCGCGTGGAATCCCTGGCGATTGTTGAGAGCATGAACGATGAGACGGGAGAAATCTTTTTCCGTGCTCAGGAACATCAGAGCTGAGAAAACAAGGGGGAAGTATCGTGATTACAGATAATTATAAGGCTGTGGAACGCCGGGTGGAAGATGCCTGTCGGAAAGCAGGCCGTGATCGGAACGAAGTAACTCTGATTGCGGTCAGCAAGACAAAACCGGTGGAGATGGTAAGGGAAATCATGTCTCTGGGGGTTGTGGATTTTGGTGAAAATCATGCTCAGGAGCTGGTGGCCAAGACGGAGGAGATTACAGAACCTTTGAATTGGCATTTCATCGGTCATCTTCAGAGAAATAAAGTAAAATATGTGGTAGGACGTGCCTGCTTGATTCATTCCGTATCCAGCCTTCGATTGGCAGAGGAGATTCAGAAAGAATCAGAGAAGAAAGATGTGGTAACGAGAATTCTGATCGAAGTCAATATCGCGGATGAAGAGACAAAATCCGGTATTTCCAGTGAAGAAGCCATCGAACTGGTGAAGGAGACGGCAAAGATGCCGAATCTGAAGATCTGTGGTTTGATGGCCATTGCACCGCCGGTGGAAGATCCGGAAGAGAATCGGAAGTATTTCCGGGAAATGAAATCATTGAGTCAGGAAATTCAGAATATGAATCTGCCGGGTGTTGAAATGAAGGAGTTGTCAATGGGAATGACAGGCGACTTTGAGGTGGCCATCGAAGAAGGGGCTACCATGGTTCGGGTAGGAACCGCCATTTTCGGAAATCGTCAGTATTCTCAGGCATAGAAAAGGCGAAGATGTGAAGGGTTGCTGCAGCTAGGAAGCGACAAGATTGTTAAAAAACAGACTACCTAAGAAAAAACATTTTAACAACTGTGTAGACTTTCGATCGTAAACTAAAATATTGATTGAACTTTAGAAAATTTTGCGGTATAATGAAAGCAGAGTGAAGCTCTACTTCCTAAAAATGCGAAATAATATAAGGATGGTTTGTCATGGACAAAATAGATAAAAAGTTATTGAAGCTTTTACAGGAAAATGCCAGATATTCTCTGAAGCAGCTTTCTGAGAAAGTGTATCTTTCCTCACCGGCCGTTGCTGCAAGAATCGAAAAGCTGGAAGAGGAAGGAATCATCACCGGATACCATGCGGATGTGAGCCTGGATAAGATGGGATATCATATTACCGCATTTATCAATCTGGAGATGGAACCTAAGCAGAAAAGCAGTTTCCTTCCGTTTATTACGGAGGTACCCAATGTTATTGAGTGTAATACGGTATCCGGTAACTACTCCATGCTGATGAAAGTAAGTTTTCCTTCTACTTCAGATCTGGATGTATTTATCGGCCAACTGCAGAAGTTTGGTCATACAGAGACTCAGATTGTGTTCTCGGTACCGGTTGCCCACAGAGGCATTATGATTCAGGAAGAAAGCGGACAGGCATAAGGTTTCGGACCTTTCCTTCCGGTCGAATAGAGAACCTGATTTCATAGGCTGTATGGTGGGATAACAGAATTGAAAAAAGAATAGGGAAGAAAACAAAAAAGGTTCATCGGAGGATGAACCTTTTTTGTTGGCTGATGTGACGAGTCTGAAAAAATGTATTTGTCTAATCTTCCCTGTGCTTTTTCCGGCGGAGCTCTGTCAGAAAAATATTCAGTTCCGCTCCTACCATGAGAATCAGGATACAGCAGTAGAGCCACAGCAGCAGAAGAATTAATGCACCCAGGGAACCGTACAGATAAGTATAGGAAGAAAAACGAGTGATATAAACGGAATAGCAGGCGGAAAAGATCATCCATCCTATGGTAGCACATACGACACCGGGAAGTGCTTCCAGAAAGGTACATTGACCGCCGGTAAGTATTTTGTATCCCAGAGTAAATACCAGAACAAAGCAGATGATGGAGATCAGTACGCGGAAGGCAAAAAGCACCTGGGTCATTTGACTGAGAAAGGATACGTTTTCTTCCAGGAGAGAATTGATGCTGCGGCCAAATACCAGTAAAGCGCAGGCTACAAGGATGGCGATCAGGAGCACCAGCGTATACAAAGTACAGCGAAGCCGCCGAACCAGATAATTTCCTTTGGGAGTTGTATGATAGATCCGATGCATTCCCTGCTCCATTCCCATGACTCCTTTAGAGGCAGCCCAGAGGGACAGAATAGTACTGATGGAGATCACCGAATAGGCTTCGGTATGGAACAGTTCATTGATGGTTCGTACAGCAAAATCTCCCAGAGTAGTGGGAAGAAGGAAGGAAACCGTCTGCATCAGTGTTTCCTGACCATCCGGAAAAAAGAACTGAATCAGGGAGATGAGAACCATAATCAGTGGAATGAGTGAGACTACTATAAAAAAAGCAGCCTGGGCACTGTACATGGAGATGTTGTCTCTGGAAAACCGCTGAGATACGGCTTGGATGCTGTGAAACAATTTTTTCATATATTATCTTGCACTCCTTTAAAAAACGAAAGACAGCAGACAGTGTCTGTACAGTATAAGATAGTTACGAAGAAACAAAAAAATTATAGTGAATTCACGGAAAAGATACAAGAACTATTTTTCACTTTTTTCGTGCTCCTCTCTGGGGGCTTTATCTCCGTGCTCCTTTCTGGAGGTTTTATCTCCGTGCTCCTCTCTGGGGGGCTTTGTCTTCGTGCTCCTCTCTGGAGGCTTTATCTCCGTGCTCTTCTCTGGGGGGCTTTATCCCTTGACTTATTGGAATTCCCTGTGTAAAATGATTTATGATGTGGTTTTATCGCAGTATAATAACCGATGAAAATGCCTGTAAATCAAAGAAAATCAGCAGATTCGGATATGGTTATGAATCCGCGGAATGCGGCAGGATGGAAAGAATGCAGGCAGAAGCCATATGGGAAAGTAATGCAGGTTCCACTGCAGAAAGAGGGACAAGATGAAAGAGACACTGGAAAAAATTCGTCAGGAAGCTCTGGCGAAGATTGATGAGTGCATGGATATGGATCGTCTCAATGAGATTCGTGTTGCCTATCTGGGGAAAAAAGGTGAACTGACTCAGGTGCTGAAGAATATGAAGAATGTGGCACCGGAAGATCGTCCCAAAGTTGGCCAGATGGTGAATGAGACGAGAGCAGCTCTGGAAGAGAAGCTGGAAGAGACCAAGGCTAAGATGGCTGCAAAGCTTCGTGAAGAGCAGATGAAGGCAGAGAAAATCGACGTAACCTTGCCGGCACGTCGGAATAAGGTGGGACATCGTCATCCCAATACCATTGCTTTGGAAGAAGTAGAGAGAATCTTCATTGGTATGGGATATGAGGTAGTAGAAGGTCCGGAAGTTGAGCTGGATTACTACAATTTCGAGGCTCTGAATATTCCTGCCAACCATCCGGCAAAGGATGAGCAGGATACTTTTTATATTAGTAAAGATATCGTACTTCGTACCCAGACTTCACCGGTTCAGGTTCGTACCATGGAGAAACAGAAACCTCCGATTCGTATGATCGCTCCCGGACGTGTATTCCGTGCGGACGAAGTAGATGCAACCCATTCCCCTTCTTTCCATCAGATTGAAGGCCTTGTTATCGACAAGAACATCACCTTCTCTGATCTGAAGGGAACACTGGCTGAATTTGCCAAGGAATTGTTTGGACCGGAAACGAAGGTAAAATTCCGTCCTCATCATTTCCCCTTCACCGAACCCAGTGCAGAGATGGACGTAACCTGTTTCAAATGCGGCGGAAAAGGCTGCCGTATGTGTAAGGGAGAAGGCTGGATCGAAATTCTTGGATGCGGCATGGTTCATCCCAAAGTTTTGCGTATGAGTGGAATTGATCCGGAGGAGTATTCCGGCTTTGCATTTGGTGTGGGACTGGAGAGAATTGCACTTCTGAAGTATGAAATCGATGATATGCGTCTTCTTTATGAAAATGATATCCGATTCCTGAACCAGTTCTAAGAAAGGGGGATTACAAAAATGAATACAGCTTATTCCTGGATTAAAGCCTATGTCCCGGATCTTTCTGTGACTCCTCAGGAATATACGGATGCCATGACATTAACCGGTACCAAGGTAGAATTTTATACACAGTTCGATAAGAATCTGGAGAAGATTGTCATCGGACAGATTGAAAAGATTGAAAAACATCCGGATGCAGATAAACTGATCATCTGCCAGGTAAATATTGGAACTGAGACCATTCAGATTGTTACCGGAGCTCCCAATGTAAAAGAAGGAGATAAAGTACCGGTTGTTCTGGACGGCGGTAAAGTTGCC